>NZ_CATMPS010000027.1:0-39851 GCF_950073225.1 uncultured Oscillibacter sp. | reverse complement strand
GTTTTCTTTTTCCGGCATCTATATTCCATATCGCTAAAACTTTCCTGTTTCATACTCCGCGCCCCCTTTCCCTTATTTTATCACATCTTTTATCATTTCGGGGGATTAAATCAGCGTTTCCTTAAAAGCACCGTCTGGCACACGTCCTGGGCGTCCTGGGGATTGCCGGTCCAGGTGTAGGCCACCCGGAGGACCGTATCCGCCCAGCGCTCCACCAGCGCCTCCGCCTCCTGGCGGGTATAGGTGATCGGTTCCGTAGTATCATCTCCTTTTGAACGGCCCGTTCTGCTGATAAAACGAATCAGGGGTATCCTATCTGTCAGGATGGAGAAACTTTTCTCCGCAACCGCCCCGGTTGCGGGGCCGGTTGGTGGACGCAACCGGCGCAACCTGCTATACTGAGGCCATGAAACATGTTTCGGAAACACTGGAAGGAGGATATACCCATGAATATTTCCGACATCATCAAACAGGCCAGGGAGGAACTGGGCATGACCCAGGAGGACCTGGCGGAACGGCTGGAGGTCAGCCGCCAGGCCGTCAGCAAGTGGGAGCTGGGGGCCTCGGTCCCAAGCCCGGAGAATCTGCGGCTGCTGGAGGAGCTCCTGGGGGTCGAGCTTCCCGCGCCGGAGGCGGCGGTCCCTCAGGAGGCGGTCCCCCAGGCCCCGCCCAAGCCGCCCTTCTGGAACTGGAAGCGGGTCGTGCTCCTGGTTTTGGGGGTGCTGGTCGTGTCGGCCCTGTTCTCGGCCGCCCTGTTTACCGCCCTCAGGGCGGAGACGAACGTGGACGCGCCCCTCCGGACAGAGCCCCATGTCACCGGCGTCTATTTCTTCGATGAAGACGCCGCGCCCCTCCGGCCAGACCTGGGGGACGGGTGGAACCGCTTCACCGCCGGAGAGCGGGTGCTGATGCTGGTGACATTTGAGGACGGCGCTGAGAACTCCGTCAACGCCGTCTCGCTGTTCCTGACCCCCACGGGGACGGAGACCCTGGACCAGCGGCGGCAGGTCGCCGTCCAGGCGGCGGGAGAGGGCCGGGACTTCGCCCTCTTCGCCTGGGACATCCCGGCGGACCTGATGGGGCACCTGGAGGTGGCGCTGGAGTGCGGCGGCGGCCTCCAGGCTACGGAGACGCTGAATGTCACGGCGCCCTCCTCCTACATGGAGGACCAGGGGATTCCCGGAATCCTCAGCCTGAGCGCCAAAGAAATCACCGCCACAGAGGGAGACACCGGCCACTACCTGCTGGAGGCCCTGGGGGCCCCCATGGCCGAGGTGGAGTGGAGCACCTCCGACCCCGAGGTGGCCCGGGTGGCCAACACCGGGACCGTGTTCATTGAGGGAGAGGGGGAGGCCGTCATCACCGCCAGCTGGAAGGACCAGACGGCGGAGTGTTTGGTCCATGTGCTTCCCAAAGCCACAATCGTGGGCACGGAGGGAAACACGGACCTGCCGGAGGGCGAGCCGGGGGGGATTGCAAAGAGTGTACCCGCTCCCCCGACGTATGAATCCCGTAAGGCTGGATAAGACTGGGCAGAAAAAATCAGGGCCTTGACGGCCCTGGTTTTTTGTTGGTCGGATTCTGCCTTGCCGTCGCTTTGACTTGGTTCTCCACCAGACAGCCAGAGCGGACTTAAAGTTCTTTTGCTCCTTTTCTTTCAAGAAAAGGAGGCCAGCTTTCGTCCCATGAGCACTCCCATGGCGGAAGACATCATCAGCCCTCTCGTCCAGCCGGAGGAATCCCCCAGACAGTGGAGGCCCTGCAAGCTGGTGTTGAAGTCCGTGTCCATCTTCACCCGGTTGGAGTAGAATTTCAGCTCCGGGGAGTACAGCAGCGTCTCATAGGAGGCGAAGCCCGGCACCACGTAGTCCATGGCCTGGATGAAGTTGATGATGTTCACCATGGCCCGGTAAGGCATGGCGGCGGTAATGTCCCCCGCCACCACGTCCGGCAGGGTGGGCCGGATGTTGGACTGGGCCAGCTCCTTCTGCCACGTCCGCTTGCCGTCCAGAATGTCGCCAAAGCGCTGGACCAGAATCTGGCCGTTGCCCAGCATGTTGGTCAGCTCCCCCACTTTCCGGGCGTAGGCGATGGGCTGGTTGAAGGGGACGCTGAAATTATGGGAGCAGAGGATGGAGAGGTTCGTGTTGTCGCTTTTGAATTCCTTATAGGAGTGGCCGTTGACCACCGCCAGGTCGTTGTCGTAGTTCTCCTGGCTGACAAAGCCTCCGGGATTCTGGCAGAAGGTCCGGACCTTGTTCTTGAAGGGCTTGGGCCAGCCCACCAGCTTGGACTCATAGAGGACCCGGTTCACCATCTCCATGACCTCGTTCCGGACCTCTACCCGGACGCCGATGTCCACGGTGCCGGGAGCGTGGGCAATGTTGTGCTCCGCGCAGAGGTTCTCCAGCCAGTCCGCCCCCCGGCGGCCGGTGGCCACCACGGTGTGTTTGGCGTGAATCTCAAAATCCTGGCGGCGGTCGGAGACTGTGACGCCCTTGCAGACGTCGTTCTCCAAAATGAGGTTTTGGCACTCGTAGCCAAAGAGGATCTCCACGCCGTTCTCCTGGAGATAGCGCTCGATGCCGAGATAAATGTCGTGGGCCTTCTCCGTGCCCATGTGGCGGATGGGGCAGTCCACCAGCTTCAACCCCGCCTGGATGGCCCGCTTGCGGATCTCCTTCCGGTCCTCCGGGTATTCCAGGCCCTCGATGTGGGTGTCCGCGCCGAAGTCCAGGTAGATTTTGTCCGCGTAGTGAATGGTCTCCTGGGCCAAATCCGTGCCGATGAGGGTGGGCAGATCCCCGCCCACCTCATAGCTCAGCGACAGCTTCCCGTCGGAAAAGGCCCCCGCGCCGGAGAAGCCGGTGGTGATGTGACAGTAGGGCTTGCAGCTTACGCACTTGTTGGTCTGGCTCTTGGGGCAGCGGCGGTTTTCGATGCTCTGCCCCTTCTCCACCATGACGATCTTCTGCCTGCTCCCTTTTTTCAGCAGCTCCAGGGCGGTGAAAATACCGGCGGGACCGGCTCCCACGATGACGACGTCTGCGTTCATAGCGGCTTCTCCTTTTTATAGATTCTTTTTAAAAGTAGTTTTATCTCTCACTTGGCCGACAGGTCCTTGGCCCGCCGGACAATGGTCCAGGGGGGCACCGGCCGGGGCAGCTTCATATGGAAGACGCTCTGGGGCGTCCGGGGCTCGAAGAGGGGGAGGCCGTCCGCGTCCGTCATCTCGGGAACGGTCATCTCAAAAGGCCGCAGGCCCGGGCCCACCAGCTCCACCGTGTCCCCGGCGCGGAATTTGTTGCGCAGGGACAGCGCAGCGTTCCCCTCCCCGCCGCAGTCCGTGACGATGGCGGCTACCTGCCACTCCCGGACATACCGTGCGTCGTCGTAGTACTGGCCCGGCGGGCCGTAGAAAAAGCCGGTGGAGTAGGGCCGGTGGCTGACGTGCTCCACCTCGTCCCGCCAGACGGGGTCTATCTCCTCCCCCGCCGCCAGGGCGTCCAGGCCGTGGCGGTAGGCGGCGGTGACCACGGCGGCGTAATAGGCGGACTTGGCCCGGCCCTCGATTTTCAGGCTGTCCAGGAATTGGAGGTCCTCCAGGTGGTCAATCATGCACATGTCCCGGGAGTTCAGGATGTAGGACCCCTGGCCGTCCTCCTCTAGGGGGAAGAACTCGCCGGGGCGCTTCTCCTCCACAAGGGCGTACTTATACCGGCAGGGCTGGGCGCAGGCCCCCCGGCTGGAGTCCCGGCCCGTCATATAATTGCTCAGGAGGCACCGCCCGGAATAGCTGACGCACATGGCCCCGTGGACAAAGGCCTCCAGCTCCAAAGAGGCGGGGGCCTTGTCCCGGATGGTCCGAATCTCCTCCAGGCTCAGCTCCCGGGCCAGAATCACCCGGGAGGCCCCCAAATCGTGCCAGGCCCGGGCGGTCTCGTAATTGGTTACCCCGGCCTGGGTGGAGACGTGGCGGGCCGCGTGGGGGGCGTATTTCCCCGCCAATTGGAAGGCCCCCAGGTCCGCCAGGATCACCGCGTCCACCCCGGCGGATTCCAGCACCTCCAGGTGGGCGGGGAGGCGGTCCATTTCCTCATTCCGGGGCATGGTGTTGACGGTGCAGTGGACCCGGACCCCGTGGGCGTGGGCGAAGGCCACGGCCTCCGCCAGGCCCTCGGGGGAGAAGTTCCCCGCGAAGGCCCGCATGCCGAAGTCCGTCCCCGCCAGATACACCGCGTCCGCCCCGTAGAGAACCGCCATGCGCAAACGCTCCAGGTCCCCCGCCGGGGCCAGCAGCTCCGGCCGCTTATCCGCCATATTCGGCACTGTTGACGAAGTTGACATGTTCGTTGTAGGTCTCGAAATAGTGGTGCTTGCCGTCCTTGCCCAGGGCGTAGTAATAGTAGCCCGTTTCCTCCGGCTCCAGGGCGGCCTCGATGGCGGTGAGGCCGGGGTTGGCGATGGGCGTGGGGGGCAGCCCCGGGTACTTATAGAGGTTGTAGGGGGTGTCCGTCTCCAGGTCCTCCTGGGTGATGGCCCCCTCATGGCCCGGCAGACCGTAGAGCAGAGATGCGTCCACCTGCAAAAGGCCGTTGGTTCCTCCCTTGTTTCCGGAACCCTCCAGGCGGTTGTAGATGACGGAGGCGATGCGGGCCTGGTCGGTGCCGTCGGTCTCCCGCTCGATGAGGGAGGCGATGGTGACGATCTCCTTCAGGTCATAGCCCTTTTCCTGCCAGGCGGCCAGCAGCCCGTCGTCAATTTTGCTGTTGAAGTTTTTGATCAGGCGGTTCAAGGCGCTCGCGGGCTTTTCGTTTACATAGAACTCGTAGGTGTCCGGGAAGAGGAAGCCCTCCAGCCGGCTGATGTCCTTGGACTCGTTGTCGATGAAGTCATAGTCGAAGTCGGCGGTCTGGGCCGCTTCCGTCAGGGCCGCCTCGGTGTTCACGCCGTTTTTCGCCAGCACGGCGATGGTCTGGGCCACGGTGTAGCCCTCGGGGATGGTGACCTGGACGGTCTCCGCCGTCATGTTTCCGGCGGCGCTCCGCATCCCCAGCACCAGGGCGTGGTAGTCCATGTCCGTGTTCAGGGCGTGGGAGCCCATGCCGATCTTTTCCTCCGCGTGGGTGACGTTGGCGTAGAGCTTGAAGAACCAGGGATACTCGATGAGCCCCGCGGCCTTCAGCTTGTCGGCCACGGTGTCCACGGTGTCCTCGGAGGAGACCTCCACCACCATCTCCACCGGCGGGGAGCCCGCCCGGTTGAACGAGCAGAAGTCGCTGAACAGCAGCCAGCCCGCGCAGCCCAGCAGGGCCGAGGTCAGGGCCACGAAGATCAGGTGCAGCAGAAGGAACAAAAGCGGGTGCATCCTCCGCCGCCTCCGGCGGCGCTTCTTCTGAGGGGGACGCTGGGAAGACGGAGCGGGCCGCTCCCGCCGGACCTGTCCGGCGTCCCAGCTGGCGGTGTCGCTGTTGTGGTATTCGGCCATGTTGAAAACCTCCTCGCGCGGCGCGCTCCCCCGGAAAATCCCCCCTTTAAAAAAGGACAGGATGAATTTTCAGGGGGTCAGGCTCCCGGCGGAGGCCGGAAGCATAGAATATCTCAAATCCAAGGTCCTGACGCCGCCGAGACGCGGCCCCGGGTCCAAAGAAAGGTGACTGACTATGTGCTTTAACAATGGAAACGACAACGGCTGCCTGTGGATCGTCCTGATCATCATCCTGTTCTGCTGCTGCGGCTGCGGCGGCGGGAACAGCTGGGGTGGAAACAATTGGGGCGGAAACAACTGGGGCGGCTGCGGCAACTGCGGATGCGGATGCGGCAACTGCGGGTGCGGCGGCTGCAACGGAGGGTGCAGCTGCGGCTGTAACTGCAACTGCAACTGCGGCTGCAACGACTCCTGCTGCTGAGTTCTCCGGCCAAGGCGGGACGCTTCGCGTCCCGCTTTCGCCGTCCTTCAGCGGGACAGGCGGTCCTGGACGATGGCCAGGACCTCTTGGTGGATGTCCTCCGGCGGCCGGGGGGCGCCTTCCCTGGCGCAGCTCACCACGGTCCAGCCCTGGGCCTGGGCAATCTCCCCGGCGCACTCCCGGCAGCGGCGGAGGTAGTCCCCGTCCCGCTCGTGAATGTCCGCCCGGGTGTTCGTCTTCTCCTCCCGGCGGCGCATGAGCCGGTTCGCCGCCTCGGTGGGCATGTCCAGATACAGCACCAGATCCGGCTCGGGAAGCTCCAGGCGGCGGTATTCCAAATCAAAAAGCCAGTCCAAAAAGTCCCGCCGCTCCTCCGGGAGGAGCTTGGAGGCCTGGTGGACGGCGTTGGACGTGGTGTAGCGGTTGGCCACCACCACGCCGCCGGACTCGTAGAACGCGCCCCAGTCCTCTTGATAGGAGGCGAAGCGGTCTATGGCGAACATGGCGGAGGCGGCGCAGGCGTTCACGTCTCCGGGCGCTCCTCCGAGCGCTCCGTGAAGGTAGAGATTCGCGGGCTCGGCAAAGGGGTTTCCATACCGGGGAAAATCAATCTCCCGGCAGGAGACGCCCCGGGCCTCCAGGCTTCGGAGCAGCAGCCCCGCCTGGGTGGCCTTGCCGGAGCCGTCGGTGCCCTCCAGGACAATCAGCATTCCTCTCATTTCCGCCGCTTCTCCTTCTCCACATGGACCAGGAACAGCGGCAGCTTCATCATCCGCCCCACCCGGCGGGGGTTTTTGCACAGGCGGTAAAACCATTCCAGGCCGTGGTCGGACCAGAATTTCGGGGCCCGCTCCACCACCCCGGCGAAGACGTCCAGGCTTCCCCCCAGGCCGCAGAGGAGGCGGGCCCCGGCGGCCTCGCCGTGCTTCGCCATCCAGAGCTCCTGCTTGGGGGCCCCCAGGCAGACGAAGACGCAGTCCGCTCCGCTCCGCCGGATGGCCTCCGCCACAGGGCCGTCCTCTTTAAAATAGCCGTCGTGGGTCCCGGCGATTTTTAAGCCCGGGTATTTCGCCGCCAACCGTTCCCCGGCGGCCTCGGCCACGCCGGGCTTGGCCCCCAGGAGATAGAGGGACAAGCCCGCCGCCGCCATGCGCTCCATGAGCCCGGCGGCAAACTCGATGCCGGGAACCTTTTCCTTCAAAGGCGTGCCCAGCATTCCGGCCCCCTTCACCACGCCGATGCCGTCGGGCAGGACCAGGTCCGCGGCGTTCACCGCCTGCCGGGCGGCCAGGTTCTCCCGGCAGATCTCCACAATCTCCGGGTTGGGGGTTACCACGTAGTGGGTCCCGGGACTGTGAAGCAGCTCCATCCCCCGGTCCACCGCCTCGCCCATGGTCACATTGTCAAAGCCCACGCCCAGCACATTGATCCGCATGCGCTCACCTCATTCGCACAAACTGCCATACCAGCATATTATTACCATTTTATATGCATTATAGCATAGGTTAAACCTCTTGTCCATCGCCAAATGCCTCCGTCTTCCGGCCCAGGGGGTAGGGAAGCTGGGCCAGCACCACCGCCGCCAGCATCAGCGCGCAGCCCAGGTACTCCCGGCCCGTCATGCGGCTGCCCAGGATGATGGCCCCGGCCACGGCGGCGAAGAGGGACTCCATGCTCATCAGAAGGGACACCACCGCCGGGTTGGAGTCCTTCTGGGCCAGGATCTGAAGGGTATAGGCCACGCCGCTGGAGAACACGCCCACATAGAGCACCGGCCCCAGGTACTTGGGCAGCAGCTCCAGGGGCGGCGGCGCCTCCGCCAGCGCCCCGGCGGCGGAGAGGACGGTCATGACCAAAAACTGGACGCAGGACAGGGCCACGCCGTCCACCTTGTTGGTAAAATAGTCCACCACCAGAATCTGAGCGGTGAAGCAGAAGGCGCAGACCAGCACGTACAGGTCCCCGCCAGTAATGGTCAGCTCCTCGGTGACGCAGAGGCAGTACAGCCCCGCCACCGCCAGGGCCACTCCCAGCCACAGGGCGCGGGGAACCTTCTTCCCCAGGGCCAGCCCCGCCAGGGGCACCAGGACGATGTAAAGCGCCGTGATGAACCCCGCCTTGCCGGGGGTGGTGGTCTCCAGGCCCTTTTGCTGGAAGAAGCTGGCCACCGACAGCGCCGCGCCGCAGCACAGGCCCCCCAGAATCAGATCCCGGCGGGACCCGGCGGAAGCGGGAGCCTCTCCCCTGCTCCGCCGCCAGAGGGCCCGGAGGCCGCAAAGGCCAAGGAGGAAGAAGAAGGCGATGACCGCCCGGGCGGTGTTGAAGGTAAAGGGCCCCATGTATTCCGCGCCCACGCTCTGAGCCACGAAGGCGGTGCCCCAGATCATGGCGGTAACCAGGGGCAGGACATTTTGACGAACTCGGTTGACTTTCATTTCTCTTGCTCCATGTTCTCTTCTGTGATATACTAAATGTACTGTGTGGCCCGGGGCCGCGCAAATTTGTATTGTAGCACCGAGGTGGGAAAATGGCAAGGCTTTCCCGTGAATTCTACGCCCAGGACACCCTGGAGGCCGCCCGGGCCCTGCTGGGAAAAATCCTGGTCCGCCGCCTGGACGGCGAAATCCTGGCGGGCCGCATCGTGGAGACGGAAGCCTATGTGGGCCGCTGCGACAAGGCCTGCCACGCCTACGGATACCGCCGGACGGCCCGGACGGAAACCCTGTTCTCCCAGCCGGGGACCGCCTATATCTACCTCATCTACGGCATGTACCACTGCCTGAACTTCGTCACGGAGCCGGAGGGAGAGCCCGCCGCCGTGCTGCTTCGGGCCATAGAGCCCGTGGCGGGCATAGAGGCCATGGCCCGCCTCCGCTATGGGGACAAGCCCCTGACGGCTTACCGGAGGAAGAATTTCCTCAACGGCCCCGGCAAGGTCTGCCGGGCCCTGGCCCTGACCCGGGAAGAGAACGGGCTGGATTTGACGGGGGACACGCTGTTCCTCTGCGACTGCCCGGAGGACGCGGGACTGTCCCCCTTCCCGGCGGCGGTGCGGGAACGCGTCGTCACAGGCCCCCGGATTGGGGTGGACTATGCGGAGGAGGCCCGGGATTTTCCCTGGCGCTTCCGGCTGGTAAAGGAGGAGTGAGCCATGTTTTTCTTTGATATGGACGGGGTGCTGACGGACTCCAACGGCATCTGGAAGAAGGTGGACCGGGAATTTTTGGGCCGCCGGGGGATGAAGTACACCCACGCCTATTACGAGGGCGTGGCCCATGTGCCCCTGCCCCAGGCGGCGGTGTTCACCAAGGCGTTCTGCAAGCTGCCGGAGTCCTGCGAGGAGATCGTCGCCGAGTGGATGGAGCTGGCGGCAGACTCCTATGCCCGCGTGCCGGTGAAGCCCGGCGTCCGGGCCTATTTGAAGCAGTGCAAGGCCGAGGGGCGGCGGATGGCGGTGGTGACCTCCAGCGTGCCGGAGCACTGCCACATGGCCCTGGAGTCCCTGGGGCTGGCGAAGTACTTCGAGCGGGTGACCTTCGCCCAGGAGCTGGGGCTGGAAAAGCGGAAGCCGGATGTGTGGCTGGCCGCCGCCAGGGCCGCGGACGTCCGGCCGGAGGACTGCACCGTCTTTGACGACAGCCTGGCCGCCTGCAAGGGAGCCAGGGCGGCAAGAATGCGGGTGATCGGGGTCTATGACGGCCTCTTCGCCCAGGATGAAAAGGAAATGCGTGGCTACTGCGACGTGTATATCAAGAGCTTCGAGGAGTTACTTTTCTTGAAAGAAAAGTAAACAAAAGAACCTTATCGCGCTCTGATTGTCTGGTGACAGGCCAGGCCTGAGCGGCGGCAACAGAATCTGGTGGTATTATGAACGATTTAACTGCCGCCCTCCTCTCCGCCCGGGAAGAGGGGGAACAGCTGGCCGGGGGAACTTTTGTCCGGGAAACGGCGGAGCGGCTGGACCTCTCGGACCTCACCTTCCGGCAGACCCGCTTTGCCCGCTGCCAGTTTACGGACTGCAATTTCAGCGGCGCGGCCTTCTACGGCTGCGAATTCGAGGACTGCGCCTTTACCGGGTGCCGCTTTCCCGTAAGCTTTTGGAAGGACGCCGCCCTCTCCGGCTGCAAGGCCGAGGGCGGAGACTTCCGCAAGGCCCGTTTCAAGGACTGCGCGCTGGACCGCCTCCGCCTCCGCTGGGCCAACCTCACGGGGGCCCTTTGGGAACGCTGCGCCCTGACGGGCTGCGATTTGACGGAGAGCGGCTGTCAGGAGCTCCGGGTGGTAAAAACCACGCTCCAAACCGTGGATTTCACCCGGGCGGACCTGTTCCGGGCCGTCCTCAAGGGGACGGACCTCTCCGGCTGCACCTTGGACGGCGTGACCCTCTCCGCCTCCTGCCAGGAGCTCCGGGGCGCAAGGATCCACGCCTCCCAGGCGGCGGTCGTGGCCCGGATTTTGGGCATTGAGATTGCGGATTGAACGTGAGCCATTGGCGCCATGACGGCCCAGGCTCTCTTTCCTCAGCCGGGAAGGCTGTACAAACGTCGCGGGAGGGCCTGAACATCCGGCCCTCCCGCACTTTGGCTTTATATGGCGTTTCACCATTCCGGCGGGCAAGCCCGCCCCTGCATCTATCTGCACCATCCCCGCCCGCCGCATGCCGGCTTTTTTGCCTTGCCGCAGCTCTTGCCGCGAAGCCGTCTCCGGGCGCGGGAGGAGGTATCCTGCGGGACCCGGCGGGTCCCTATTTCATCAGCCGTAGAAATAGCGGAACAGGTCCTCGAAGGGGCTGCCGTAAGATCCGCCGTTTCCGCTGTTGTCGTTCCGGTTTCCGGGATACTGCTGTGTTTCCTGCTGCTGGGCCGCCTGGTCCTCCTTGGGAGCCGCGCCCCAGGTGATTTCCACGGTAACCGTGCCGTCGGGGCGGTAGACCTCCAGGGTGGCGCTGTCCCCGGCGGAGTATTTCTTCTTCGCCAGGTTCAAATCCTCCACGGACTTGATGTCCGTGCCGTCCACTTTCGTGATCACGTCGCCCATTTTCAGCCCCGCCTTGTCGGCGGCGCTGTCCGGCTCCACGTAGGTGATGAAGACCCCGGCGGTGATGTCATAGTGGTACTGGGCCGCCCAGTTCTCCGTCATGGTCTGGGGGGTGATGCCCAGATAGGCCCGGTTGGACACATAGCCGTTGGTCATGATGTCCTTCACCATGGAGAACACGTCGTTCATGGGAATCGCGAAGCCCAGGCCCTCCACAGTGGTGCCGTTGGAGGACTGCGAGTACTTGGCGGAGACGATGCCCACCACCTCGCCGTACTGGTTGAAGAGGGGCCCGCCGGAGTTGCCGGGGTTGATGGAGGTGTCGGTCTGAATCATGTTAAAGGGCGTCCCGTCCACGTTGATGGCCCGGTCCACGCAGGAGACCATGCCGCCGCTCATGGAGAAGGTCAGCTCGCCCAAGGGGTTGCCGATGGCCAGCACGTGGTCGCCCACGTTCAGCGTGGCGCTGTCTCCCAGGGTGACGGGCTGGAGGTTCTCCGCCTCCACCTTGATGACGGCGATGTCATAGTCCTCCTCCCCGCCGATATACTGGGCGGGGAATTCGTCCCCGTTGTACATGGTGACGGTTACGGTTTCCGCACCCTTTACCACGTGGTAGTTGGTGAGGATGTAGCCGTCCTTGCTCAGCACGAAGCCGGACCCGGCGGAGGCCGTCTCCACCGGCTGGCGGTAAAAGTTGTACCCGGCGGTGGCGGAGGTGCGGATGGACACGACGCTGTTGACATTGGCCGCGTAGACCTCCGCGTCGCTCATGGCGGTTTTCCCGTCCACATTCCGCAGGGCCACTTGGGTCACGGGGCGGTTGGAAACGTTGATCTCGCTCTCGTTTCCCCCGCCGTAGTGGGAGGCGGCCCACACGGCCCCGCCCCCCGCCGCGCCGCCAAGCAGGGCGCAGCTCAAAGCCAGGGCGGCGATCTTCAGGCCCAGGCGGTTTTTCTTCACAGGCTTCACCTCAAATTCGGGCCCCTGGGGGCCGGGCTGTCCGCCGGGGCGGACGGTTTCCCGCTGGTGGGAGAGCTCGCTGCCGTCCTTGCGGTAGGTGTAGTTGTACAGGTTGTTTTCATCGTTATACATAATCAGCTTCCTCCTTCATTATGTATCCCGTTCTTCCGTTCTTTAGAAGCTAAGATAACAGGGAACTGTGTCGAACGTGTGAACTGGGATTGTCTGGATTTTAAATTTTGGAACGCCGCCCTGTGGGAAGGGCGGCTCCCCCGACTTGATGGGCTTAGTATAAGCGGGAGAACTTAAAACTTGCTGAAAGAAGTTTGAAGGATTTTTGAACATGGAACCTCTTGCCAGACGGGGGCCGCTGTGCTATGATAAGGATAGAATCTTTGTTTTCAGGAGGTCTTCCGTGATGAAGCTCAAAAAAATATGGTTCTTCGTCCTGGCCCTGGCGCTGCTGACGCTGCCCGCCTCCGCCCACGGCCACCACGGCGGCGGCTGCCACGGCAATCGGCCGGTCCGCCCCTCCCAGCCCGTGAGCTCCACCGTCACCGTCTGCAAGGTAGAGGGCTGCACCATCGCCGGGCGGCATGTCCACAACAGGGTCACCTACTGCGGCTATCCCCACGAGAGCGGCGTCTGCGACAACAACTGCCGGGCCCTCTGCCCCCTGGAGGGCTGCCCCGAGATCGGGCGGCACAGCCACAGCGGCGTTACCTACTGCGGCTATGCCCATGAAAACGGCTTTTGCGACGGAGCCTGCAAGGCGCTGTGCCCCGTCTACAACTGCCCCATTGACGGGCGGCATGTCCACGACGGCATCACCTACTGCGGCTATCCGCATTACAACGGCTTCTGCGACGGAGCCTGCCGGCCCCTGTGCACCACCGAAGGCTGCGCCATCGAGGGGCGGCACGACCACAACGGCGTCCGCTGCTGCGGATACTACCACCTGAACGGCTTTTGCGACGGGACCTGCCGGGCCCTGTGCCCTGTGGAGGGCTGCACCCTTGAGGGGCGGCACAGCCACAGCGGCGTCTCCTACTGCGGAGACCACCACGGCTACGGCTTTTGTGAGGGCGTCTGCCACTGATATTACCCCCCGCGCGTTTACGGGACCGCCTTGCGGCGGTCCTGTTTTTTTCCAAAATTTTCACTCCGGCAAACGCGCATACTCTCTTCTTCCCGGCGCACACTAAGAGGGCGCTGACGAGGCTCAACCATCTCTCCTTTCACCGTGAAAACGCGCTGGGGGGACAGGCGGGACAGCCCCTCAGCGTCTTAAAAAATCTTCACGCGGGAGGACCAAACTCATGACTAAGGACTGCACCAACGGCGGATGCGCCTGCACGCCCAACCAGAGCATTAAATGCACGGTAAACAACTGCGCCCACCACTGCCAGGACTCCGGCTACTGCGGCCTGAACACCATCCAGGTGGGCACCCATGAGACCAATCCCACCATGGTGGAATGCACCGACTGCCAGAGCTTCAAGCTGAAATAAGCGAACGGTTCCCCTCCCTTCCCGGGCCCTCCGGGAAGGGATACATAGAAAGGAGGCGGCGGCATGAAAGCAGCCTGGACGGCCCGGCTGGCAGGAGCGGCGGCGGGATTGGCCAACGGTTTATTTGGCGGCGGCGGGGGCATGGTCTTCCTGCCCATCCAGTCCCGGTGGGGGAATCTGAGCCAGCGGAAGCTCTACGCCACCTGCGTGGGGGTCATTTTCCCGGTGTGCCTGGTGTCGGCGGCGGTGTACCTCTGGAAGGGCGGCGTGTCCCTGACGGAGTCCCTGCCCTATCTGGCTGGGGGCCTGATCGGCGGTTTCTTCGGCGGGAAGCTCTACGGGAAGATTTCCACCAAGTTTTTAAAGTGGCTGTTCGCCGCCTTCCTCTTCTACGCGGGGGTGAAATATCTGCTGTGACGGACTGGATCATACCCTTTCTCTGCGGCCTGGGGGCCAGCGTTGTTTCCGCCTGGGGCGTGGGGGGCGGAACGCTGCTGCTGCTGGTGATGACCCTCTTCCTGGGGGTGGACCAGCGGACGGCCCAGGGAATCAACCTGCTGTTCTTCCTCCCCACCGCCGCCAGCGCCCTGGTCTGCCACGCCAGGGGCGGCTATCTGGACAAACCCACGCTGAAAGCCGCCGTGCCCGTAGCCGTCGCGGCGGCGCTCGTCGGGGCCTGGGTGTCCAACGCGGTGGACGTGGAGGTCCTGCGAAAGCCCTTCGGGGTGTATCTGCTGCTCTCGGGCGCCAGCCTGGTGTGGCCAAAAAAGAAAGACGGGAACCCTTAAAGCCCGCCCTCCGGGGCGGGGCTTTTTCGTTCCTCTGGACAGCCGCCGGAGGACCTGCTATAATGGGAAAACCATCGAACGTTTGGAGGGAACGCGCGTGAGCGGCAAAACCTTTATCTGGGACCTGGACGGGACCCTGCTGGACTCCTACGGCGTCATTGTCTCCAGCCTCCGCCGGACGCTGGAGGAGCTGAACGTCCCCATGGAGGAGGAAGAGATCCGCCGCCGGGCCACGGCGGGGTCTGTCAGCGACGTGGTGAATTACGCGGCGGCGGCCACCGGGCGGGCCTTTTCCGACATCAAGGCCCGCTACTCTGAAATCAGCGGCGGGCGGTATCTGGAAATTACAACAACGCCCCACGCCCGGGAGGCCCTGGAGGAAACCGCCGCCCTGGGGGCGGTCCACTTCGTCTACACCCACCGGGGCCGCACCACCGCCCCGGTGCTGGAACACCTGGGGCTGGACCGCTTTTTTAAAGAAGTGGTCTCCAGCCTGAACGGCTTTCCCCGGAAGCCCGCCCCCGACGCCCTGCTCTACCTGCTGGAAAAGCACCGCCTGGAGCGGGACCGGGTCTATTACGTGGGGGACCGGACCCTGGACGTGGACTGCGCCAAAAGCGCTGGGGTCCGCAGCGTCCTCTATTCCCCCTCCGGGGCCGGGACGGCGGACTATGTGATCCGGGATCTGCTGGACATTCGGAAGCTGGCGGCGGAGTGAACACGCGGGCCTCTCGGGGAGGGCCGCGCCGAAATTGACTTGTAAAGGAGGAACCGCCATGGAACAGCGGGAGCGCGCCGTCCGCCTCTGGTTTGACATGTGGCTGAAAAAGGCGGACCTTGGCATTCTCAGCCTCTTTTCAGAGGATGCCGTCTACATTGAGAGCTGGGGGCCGGAGTACCACGGCGCTCAGAAAATCAAGCTCTGGTTCGACGAATGGAACACCCGGGGGACCGTCCTTCAGTGGGATATCCTCCAGTTTTTCCACCGGGAGGACCAGACCATGGTGCAATGGTACTTCCGGAACCAAATGAACGCCGGCCGGGTGGAGGCCTTCGACGGGCTGTCCCTGATCCGCTGGAACCCGGCGGGCCGCATCTGCTTCTTGCAGGAATTCGGCTGCAACGAGTCCCGATACGACCCCTATCAGGACGGCCCCGTCCCGAAATTCCGGGAGGGCTCCGCCGCCTGGTTCTAAATCGTGTTTCAAAACATACCGAACGCCGCCCGGGTTATCCGCTCGGACGGCGTTCGGTCGTGCCGGGGGTAAACCGGCGCTCAAAGCCCCAGGATCGCCGAGGCAAACCGAAAGTAAATCAGAAGGGACAGCGCGTCCACGATGGTGGTGATAAAGGGGGAGGCCATCACCGCCGGGTCAAAGCCGATGCGCTTGGCAAGCAAAGGCAAGGAGCACCCCACCAGCTTGGCGCACAGCACCGTCCCCACCAGGGTGGCGCAGACCACCAGGGCCACCTGGGGCGTCACCGTGGGGTTTTGCAGCAGCCAGCGGTCCACCAGCATCATTTTCACGAAGTTGGCCGCCGCCAGGCAGAGGCCGCAGCAGACGGAGACCCAGAACTCCTTCCACAGCACCTGGAACAAATCGCTGAACCGGACCTCTCCCAGGGACAGCGCCCGGATGACGGCGGTGGAGGCCTGGGTGCCGCTGTTGCCGCCGGTGCCGGAGAGCATGGGGATGAAGGAGGTCAAAATGGCGCAGGCCATAAGGGACTTTTCAAAGTGGGTCAGGATGATGCCCGTAAAGGTGGCGGAGAGCATCAGCAGCATCAGCCAGGGAGTCCGGGCCTTCCAGGTCTCGAAGATTCCGGTTTTCAAATAGGGCTTGTCGCCGGGGAGCATGGCGGCCATCTTCTCGATGTCCTCCGTGACCTCCTCCTGCAAGACGTCGATGGCGTCGTCCACCGTGACGATGCCCACCAGCCGCTCCTCCTTGTCCACCACCGGCAGGGCCAGAAAGTCGTACTTCCCCAGGGCCCGGGCCACGGCCTCCTGGTCGTCCAGGGTCTGGACGGCGATGAGGTTCCGCTCCATGATGTCGCCGATGACGTCGTCCTCCTCCGCCAGGAGCAGCGTGCGGATGGTCAAAAGGCCGATCAGATGCCGCCGGTCGTCGATGACGTAGCAGATGTTGATAGTCTCCTTGTCCGGTCCCGTCCGGCGGATGCGCTTCAAGGCGTCCTCCACCGTCATGTTGGCCTTCAAATCCACAAACTCCGTGGTCATGATGCTTCCGGCGGAGTCCTCGGGGTATTTCAGGACCTCGTTGATGCTCTTGCGCATTTCCGGGTCACAGTGGCGCAGGATGCGCTTCACCACCCCGGCGGGCATCTCCTCCACGATATCCGCCGCGTCGTCCAGGTAGAGCTCGTCCAGGACCTCCTTCAGCTCCGTGTTGGAGAAGCTGTGAATCAAAAGCTCCTGGTCATCGCTGTCCAGCTCCACGAAAACCTCCGCCGCCAGCTCCTTGGGCAGCAGGCGGAATACCACCGGCACCTTCTCGTCCAAATCCTGGCAGAGGGAGGCGATGTCCGCCGCCTCCATGGGCAGCAGCAGGTCCCGAAGCTCCGCGTAGCGTTTTCGTCCGAACAACTCCTCGATTTTTTCCAGCAGCTCCGTTCGCTCGTTTTGCAGTTCAAACATGCCGGGACCTCCTCTCCTCACAGCTAGGCCGATTTTCAAACAAGGCCTAATAAAAACGCGAAAATCTCCAATCGTCCCGGTCCGGCACGACTGGAGAATCTTCCTCTCTGACAGGCGGACGCACCGCCCCTACCGTTTGAGCTTTAGCCTCACAAGGCGGTGAAATCGCGTTAGATGATACCTTCCCGTTCGATATCGCCTGTTCAAACCAACTGGTGATGTCTCCATCACTTCGCGGCAGCGACCCATATCCTTGTGGCAGCCTTACCTACCGGACCTTATGAAGTTTTTCCATGTAAATCTATATTATGCCTATTTCCCGCCCCTGTCAAGGGCGGGGCCCAAAAGCCTCGGCGGATTTTCCTCGACCTTTTCGGAAATTTGTGGTATACTACTGATTTGTACGATATCTCTGTGTTCATCACCGTAAAATACAGCGATCCACCTCCGCCAAGAAAGGACGGTTCAACTATGTGGGCTGACAAAAGCGTATTCTATCAAATCTATCCCCTGGGCTTCTGCGGCGCGCCCAAGGAAAACGACGGCGTAACCGTAAGCCGCATCGGCAAAATCGGGGACTGGGCCCCCCATATCCAAAAGCTGGGGGCCGGCGCCCTCTACCTCTCCCCCATCTTCGACAGCGACCGCCATGGCTACGACACCCGGGACTACCGGAAGGTGGACTGCCGCCTGGGAACCAACGAGGACTTTGCCCAGGTGGTGGAGGTCCTCCACGCCCACGGCATCCGGGTGGTGCTGGACGGCGTGTTCAACCATGTGGGCCGGGGCTTCTGGGCCTTCCGGGACGTGCAGGAAAAGAAATGGGACTCCCCCTACAAGGACTGGTTCCATATCAACTTCGACGGCAATTCCAACTACAACGACGGCTTCTGGTACGAGGGCTGGGAGGGCCATTTCGAGCTGGTGAAGCTGAACCTCCGCAACCCCGCCGTGGTGGACTACCTGCTGGAGTGCGTGAAGTTCTGGGTGGAGGAATTCGGCATCGACGGCCTCCGGCTGGATGTGGCCTACTGCCTGGAAATCGACTTCCTCCGCCGCCTCAGGAGCTTCTGCGACGGCCTCAAGCCGGAGTTCTTCCTGGTGGGCGAAACCCTCCACGGGGACTACAACCGCTGGGTGGGGGACGGCCTCCTCCACTCCTGCACCAACTACGAGTGCTACAAGGGCCTCTATTCCAGCCTGAACTCCATGAACCTCTTCGAGATCGTCCACAGCCTCAAGCGCCAGTTCGGCCCGGAGCCGTGGACCCTCTACAAGGGCAAGCACCTTCTCTGCTTCGCCGACAATCACGACGTGACCCGGGCCGCCAGCATCCTGACAAATCCCGCCCACGTCCCCCTGATTTACGGCCTGGCCTTCGGCATGCCCGGCATCCCCTGCCTGTACTACGGCAGCGAGTGGGGCGCCCTGGGGGAGAAGTCCCAGGGGGACGACGCCCTGCGCCCCGCCTTTGACGCGCCGGAGTGGAACGCTCTGACGGACCAGATCGCCGCCATGGCCCGGGCCCACCGGGAGAGCGAGGCCCTGTGCTATGGGGACTTCAAGGACATCGTCCTCACCAACCACCAAACCATCTTCCAGCGCCGGACGGACGCGGAGCGGGTCCTGGTGGCCGTCAACGCCTCGGACGCGCCCTACACCGCCCACTTTGACGCGGGCTGCGGCCAGGCGGTGGATCTCATCACCGGGAAGCTCCACGACTTCGGCGGCGGCAGCGAGCTGCCTCCCTACAGCGTGGCATTCTGGAAATGCGAGAAAGTGTAAATACTTTATAAAAGCAAAAACCGCCGCCGGACCTTAACCCGGCGGCGGGTTTTTATTCCGTCCCGCTCCAAGCGCTCCTCCTCTCCCCGGCGGAGAGGAGGGTAAACTCGTTTTTGCGAAACCGGATCAGCCCCTCCGCCTCCAT
The DNA here is from genome assembly GCF_950073225.1 of uncultured Oscillibacter sp. NCBI lineage: Bacteria > Bacillati > Bacillota > Clostridia > Eubacteriales > Oscillospiraceae > Oscillibacter > uncultured Oscillibacter sp. The sequence goes on along the minus strand of NZ_CATMPS010000027.1, from coordinate 21,054 downwards.
GCGGCTCAGCTCGTGGGACAAGGCGCTCCGGTTCACGCAGAGGAAGGCCGCCAGCTCCTCCCGGGAGAAGGGAATGCGGAAGGTGTTGGTCCCCCGCCGCTCCGCCTGCATGGTGAGATAGACCAGCACCCGGTCCCGGAGGCCCCGCTGGGCCAGAATGGCCAGACGGTAGTGCTTGCGGAGATTGCCGTCCGAGAGGAGGGTCAGCAGGTTCCGCCAGAGGATCGTCCGCGCCTCCCCGGGCAGCGCCCCCGCTTCCAGCACCAGCGCCCCGGAAAACCGAAGGACCTCAAGCCGGTCCGCCGCCACGGCATAGTAGGGCGAGCGGCGGCTGCGGGTGCAGATCAGGTCCGTCCCCAGGGTATGGCCGGGCCCCAGTGCGTCCATCAGGCTGCTGGTCCCGTCGGAGAAAATCTGGGAGATTTGGACCTTTCCCCGAAGGACTACGCAGAACCAGTCCACCCGGTCCCCCGGCGCGATGAGGACCCTCTGCCTCTCAAATTCCCGGCGCTTCCCCCGGGGCAGGATTTCCCGCTCCAGTGTCTCCCGGGGCAGGTCCTGAAACAGGCGGCACCGGCTTAGAGCCGTCAAGCGCGTATCCATGGCATCCCCTCCCTTTCTGGAAATTATAGCAGAGAAATGTTGTTATAACAACTTCTTTTTCCTCGGGTCTCCTTTATAATAGACCCAACTCACGCCGCCAGGGAAGAAAGGAGGCCGCCATGCGGGACCGCTACGCCAGGAACATCACCTACCTCCGCCTCTCCGTCACGGACCTCTGCTCTCTCCGCTGCCGGTACTGCATGCCCGCCGGAGGCGTCCCCAAGCGGGACCACGGCGACGTCTGCTCTGTGGAGGAGCTGGTGGAAATTACCCAGGCCGCCGTGGACTGCGGCGTCCGCAAGGTCCGCCTCACCGGCGGGGAGCCTTTGGTCCGCCGGGGGATTCTGGATATCTGCCGGGGGATTTCCGCCATTTCGGAGGTGGAGGAGCTGTGCCTCACCACCAACGGCGCGGCCCTCTCCCAACTGGCAAAGCCCCTCCGGGAGGCGGGGGTGGACCGGCTGAACGTCAGCCTGGACACCCTCCGGCCGGACCGATACGCCTACATGACCCGGGCGGGCCGTTTGGAGGAAGCCTTCCGGGGCCTGGAGGCCGCGGCGGAGGCGGGCTTTACCGGGACAAAGCTGAACGTGGTGCTGATGAAGGGCTTCAACGAAGACGAGATTCCCGATTTTGTCAGCCTGGCCCGGCGGTATCCCATAGAGGTCCGCTTTATTGAATTGATGCCCATTGGGGAGGGCGGAACCGCCCAATTCCTCCCCGCCCAGGCGGTGCTGGACGCCTGCCCGGACCTCCGCCCGGCGGAGGGCTCCGGCGTTGCCCGGCGCTACCGCCCCCCGGACGGGCCGGGGCTGGTGGGGCTGATCGAACCCATGAGCCACCGCTTCTGCAAAAGCTGCGACCGCATCCGGGTGACGGCGGACGGGAAGCTGAAGCCCTGCCTCCACTCGAACCAGGAGATCCCCCTCCGGGGACTCCACGGCGAGGCCCTGCGCCGGGCCATCCGGGAGGGCGCGGCCGCCAAGCCGGAGCGGCACCACATGAACGAAACCGGCCGCAGCGAGGCGGGCCGGAACATGCACCAGATTGGAGGCTGAACCAGATGGAAAACCTGGAATTGACCCACATCAACGAACAGGGCCGGGCCCGCATGGTGGACGTGACCCAAAAAGACGTCACCTTCCGCCAGGCCGAGGCGGAGGGCCGGGTCCGCGTGAATTCGGAGACACTGGCCCTTATCCGTACCGGCGGGACTCCCAAGGGGGACGTTCTGGCGGTGGCCCAGGTGGCGGGCATCCTGGCCGCCAAGCGCACCCATGAGCTCATCCCCATGTGCCACCCCCTGCGGCTGACGGCGGTGGACATCGCCTTTACCCTGGAGGAGGAGGCCGTCCATATCCGCTCCAAGGTGAAGTGCAAGGGGGAGACCGGCGTGGAGATGGAGGCCCTGACGGCGGTTTCCGCCGCGGCGCTGACCATTTACGATATGTGCAAGGCCGTCCAGCGGGACATGGAAATCACCGAGATCCGCCTCTGCCGGAAGAGCGGGGGCAAGACCGGCAGCTATGTAAAGGAGTGGTGAACGTGGCAGAGGTGGTATCCGTCAACATCAGCGAGAAAAAGGGCACCGTCAAGCGGGAGGTTCCGGAAATCCAATTGAAGCTCCGCCACGGCATCCTGGGAGACGCCCACGCCGGGGACTGGCACCGGCAGATTTCCCTGCTGGCGGAGGAGAGCGTGGACAAAATGCGCTCCCTGCTGCCGGAGCTTCAGCCGGGGGCTTTCGCGGAAAATATCAACACCCGGGGGCTGGATTTGAAGTCCCTTCCCATCGGGACCCGGCTCCGGCTGGGGGAGACGGTGGTGGAGGTCACCCAGATCGGCAAGGAGTGCCACAATAACTGTGCGATCAAAAAAGCCACCGGGAAGTGCGTCATGCCCACGGAGGGCGTCTTCGCCGTGGTGGTGGAGGAAGGGATCGTCCGCAAGGGCGACTCGATTGAGATTATAAAAGATTCTATATAAGGAGCGAGCGCCATGAAGCTGATCGCCACACAAGAAGCGGTGGGCCACGTCCTCTGCCACGATATGACCCAGATCATTCCGGGAACGTACAAGGACGCCCGCTTCCGCAAGGGCCATGTGGTCCAAGCGGAGGACATTCCCGTCCTCCTTTCCATGGGCAAGGAGCACCTCTATGTCTGGGAGATGGCCCCCGGCATGGTCCACGAAAACGACGCGGCGGAGCGCCTCTGCGCCCTCTGCCGGAACGAGGGCATGGACCGGAGCGCGGTCAAGGAGGGGAAAATCGAGCTCACCGCCGCGGCAGACGGCCTGCTTCTCGTGGACAGCGCCCGGCTGAACGCCGTCAACGCCCTGGAGGACATCCTGATCGCCACCCGCCACGGCGGCACGGCGGTTCGCAAGGGGGACAAGCTGGCGGGAACGCGGGTGATCCCCCTGGTCATTGAGGAGGAGAAGCTCCGCCGGGCGGAGGACGCCGCCGGGGACCGGCCCCTGCTGGAGCTGCGTCCCTGGAAGCTGAAAACCGCCGCCGTCGTCGCCACGGGCAGCGAGGTGGCCAAGGGCCTGATTCAAGACGCCTTTACCCCGGTGGTGGAGCGGAAGCTGGCGGCGTTCGGCATCGAAACCATCGAGCGCCGGACGCCGGGGGACGGCGTCGAGGCGGTGAAAGACGCCATTTTGGAGGTCAAGGCCGCCCGCCCGGACCTGATTCTCTGCACCGGCGGCATGAGCGTGGACCCTGACGACAACACCCCCGGGGCCGTGAAGCGCAGCGGGGCGGATATTGTGGCCTACGGCGCGCCCGTCCTGCCGGGGGCCATGTTCCTGCTGGGGTATTTTAAGGACGGAACCCCTATCCTGGGCCTTCCCGGCTGCGTCATGTACGCCAAGCGGACCATCTTCGACCTGGTCCTGCCCAAGATCGCCGCCGGGGTCCCCATTGCCCGGAAGGACCTCACCTCCCTGGGCGAAGGCGGGCTGTGCCTGGGCTGCGAGGTCTGCACCTACCCCAACTGCGGGTTTGGGAAGTAGCCCCAGGGGGCGCCGCCCCTGGACCCCGCCGCCTTTGAAAAGGCGGGCGAAACTTTTATTCCGCGTGATAGGAAGAGGAGAACAACGATGAAACGAGGATGGATCCTGATTTTGACCCTGGCTCTGTCCCTGACCGCCTGCGGCGGTTCCAAGAACAGCGGCGCGGAGCTGACCGTCTTTGCCGCCGCCTCCTTGCAGGAGACCCTGACGGAGATCGGCGAGAACTACCAAAGGGAACACCCCGGCGTCACTCTGGTATTCAACTTCGATTCCTCCGGCACGCTGAAAACACAGATTGAAGAGGGTGCGGACTGCGATATTTTCATCTCCGCCGGGCAGAAGCAGATGAACCAGCTGGACGCCGCCGCCGCTTCCGCCGTCAATGCCGATGCCCCGGACGAAAACGCGGAAGACAGCCTGGATTTTATTGCCTCCAATACCCGCTTCAATCTTCTGGAGAACAAGGTCGCCCTGGTGGTCCCGGAGGGAAATCCGGCGGGCATTCAAAACTTTGACGGTTTGAAAGCCGCCCTGGAAGCCGGAGACGTCCTCCTGGCCATGGGGAACGAGGACGTCCCCGTGGGACAGTACACCCAGAAGATTTTCGCCTATTTCGGGCTGGATGAGGCGGCCCTCAACGCCGCCGGGGTTTTGACCTACGGCTCCAACGTCAAGGAGGTCACCACCCAGGTATCCGAGGGGACGGTGGACTGCGGGATCATCTACGGGACCGATGCGTTTTCCGCCGGACTCACGGTGGTGGACACCGCTACGGCGGAGATGTGCGGGCAGGTCATCTACCCCGCCGCCGCGCTGAAAAACAGCAAATCCCCCGAAGAGGCCCAGGCCTTCCTGGACTACCTCCGCACCCCCGCCGCCGGGGCCGTGCTGGAGGCCGTGGGCTTCACGCCTCTGGGATAACAAAAGCGGGAGGGCCCCTATGGACTGGTTTCCCCTTTACAACTCCATCCGCATCGCCGCCGTTTCCACGGTGCTGGTGTTCTTCCTGGGCGTCTTCGCCGCTCAGGTCATCGCCCGCGCCCCCCGGCTGGTAAAGGGCGTGCTGGACGTGGTCCTCACCCTGCCCCTGGTGCTGCCCCCCACGGTGGTGGGCTGGCTGCTGCTGCTGGCCCTGGGGCCCCGGCGGCCCCTGGGGAGCTGGTTTCTGGAAGCCTTCGGCCTCCGGCTGGCCATGACCTGGCAGTCCGGCGTCTTTGCCGCTGTGGCGGTGAGCTTCCCCCTGATGTACCGCACCGCCCGGGGGGCCTTCGAGTCCTTTGACCAGACCCTGGCCCAGGCGGGCCGGACCCTGGGACTCAGCAATTTCTATATCTTCTGGCGGGTCCAGATGCCCGTCTGCCGCCAGGGCATTCTGGCGGGGACGGTGCTGGCCTTCGCCCGGGCCCTGGGGGAGTACGGGGCCACGTCCATGCTGGCGGGCTACACCCCCGGCCGCACCGCCACCGTCTCCACCACCGTCTATCAGCTCTGGCGCACCGGGCAGGACGCCCTGGCCTTTCGCTGGGTGCTGGTGAACCTGGGGATCTCCGCCGCCGTGCTGCTGGCGGTAAACCTGCTGGAGCGAAAGGAGGGGCGCTCATGGCCCTGACCGCCCGGATACAAAAGCGTTACGGGGACTTCCTCCTGGACGTGGATTTCACAGCAGAGGACGGAGCGGCCCTGGCCCTGCTGGGGGCCTCCGGCTGCGGGAAGAGCGCCACCCTCAAATGTATCGCCGGCATCGACCGGCCGGACCGGGGGCGGATTGCGCTGGACGGACGGGTCCTTTTTGACAGCGCGGCGGGAGTGAACCTCCCGCCCCAGCAGCGCCGGGTGGGCTTCCTCTTTCAAAGCTACGCCCTGTTTCCCCACATGACGGTGGAGCGGAACGTGGCCGTCTGCCTGGGCCGCATGGACAAGCGGCGGCGCCGTGAGCGGACGGCGGAGCTGCTGGCCCTTTTGCATCTGGAGGATCAGGCGGGCCTCTATCCCCGGCAGCTCTCCGGGGGGCAGCAGCAGCGGGCGGCCCTGGCCCGCATTCTGGCGGCGGAGCCTGGGGTTTTGCTGCTGGACGAGCCCTTTTCCGCCCTGGACGGCTTTTTGAAATGGCAGCTGGAGCAGGAGCTCCGGGAGGTTCTGGAGCGCTTCCCAGGCCCCGCCGTCTGGGTCAGCCACGACCGGGGGGAGGTTTACCGGAACTGCTCCCGGGTCTGCGTGCTGGAGGACGGGAAGTCCGCTCCGGCAGCGTCCATGGCGGAGCTGATGGCAAACCCCGGCACCGTCGCCGCCGCGCGGCTCTCCGGGTGCAAAAACTTCGCCCCTGTCCGCCCCGGCCCCGCCCCGGGGCTGGTGGAGGTTCCGGCCTGGGGGCTGGTCCTTCGCGCCCCCTGGCGGGAGGGAGCCGCGGCCTTAGGCCTCCGGGCTGACCGCGTCCGCCCGGAGGAGGCGGGGGCGGTCAACGCCTTCCCCTGTCAAGTCGTCCGGGTAACGGAGGACGTGTCTTCCGTGTTCGCCGCCCTCCGCCCGGAGGCGGCTTCCCCCGGGGCCCCGCCCCTCTGGATGGAGCTGGCAAAAGACGCCTGGGCCGCCCTGCCGGACCGGGAGCGCCTTTGGGCGGCGGTCCGCCCGGAGGACCTGATGTTATTGAAATAGGAGGAGATTTCATTTGTATACCGCCGCCGTCCTCACCGTCAGCGACCGGAGCTTCCGGGGCCAGCGCCCCGACGAAGCGGGCCCGCTGGTATGCTCCCTGCTGGAGGAGGCAGGGTATTCCATTCTGGAAACCGGCGTCGTCCCCGATGAGCAGCCGGACATTGAAGCCGCCCTCGTCCGCCTGGCGGACCAAACCGGGGCCGCCCTGGTGGTGACCACCGGGGGCACCGGCTTCTCCCCCCGGGACGTGACCCCGGAGGCCACCCTGGCCGTCTGCGAGCGTCTGACCCCCGGCATCCCGGAGGCCATGCGGGCCGCGTCCCTGGCCATCACCCCCCGGGCGATACTCTCCCGGGCGGCGGCGGGCATCCGGGGCGGGACCCTCATTATCAACCTCCCCGGCAGCCCCAAGGCGGCCCGGGAAAACCTGGAAGCGGTGCTGCCCGCCTTGGAGCACGGCTTGAAGATGCTTCTGGGCGGGCCCGCCGATTGTACCTCCGCCTTTTCGTGAAAAGAATCCTCCCGCCCAAGGGGCGGGAGGATTCTTTCTATACTTTATAAATGTGATGGGCAGCTATGCCCCGCCTTCCCGGCGGCCTCCCGCCGGAGGGCCCGCTCATAGATCAGCTCCCCGGTGATGCTGACGGCGATTTCCTCCGGCGTCACCGCCTTGATGGCGGTACCGATGGGGGTGTGGACCCGCCGGGTGGCCTCCTCCGAAATGCCCGCCTCCCGGAGCTTTCCGTTGACATAAGCGGTCTTCGTCCGGGAGCCCATGACCCCCACGTAGCGAAGGGGCCGCCGGAGGAGCTGCTCCTCCACCTCGAAGTCATGGCTGTGGCCGCTGGTCATGACCACGGCGTAGTCCTCCGCCGTCAGCTCCAATCCTCCGGCGATATCCGTATACGCATGGCACACCACCGCCTCCGCCTCCGGGAAGCGCTCTTTACAGGCAAACTCTGGCCTGTCGTCGAACACTGCCACCCGGAAGCCCACGCTCCGCAGAACCGGAACCAGTGCCAAGGCACAGTGCCCGCCGCCAAAGATCACCACCCGTTCCCCCACCGGCAGAGGGAAGGTTAACCGTTCCCCGTCCCAGACGGGACCTGCGGGGCCCGCCTCCAGCAGGGCCGGGTCCGCCCCGGCCTCCAGGGCCAGCCAGCCGCTCCGGTGGGCCTCCAGCCGCTTTAAAACCTCTTGGGCCACGCTCCGCCAGCTCCCGTTGTCACGGGGAATGCGCTGGAAGAGCACGGTCTGCTCTCCGCCGCAGACGGAATCCAATTCCCCGCCGTGGCGGAGCTCCAGGCGGCGGACGGCGGACCGCCCCTCACGCAGCAGCTCCGCCGCGAAAGTCAGGGCCTGGGCCTCCCCCGGTCCGCCGCCGATGGTCCCGGCCATCAGGCCCTCCCGGCCCGCCAAAAGCTGGGACCCGGCCCCCCGGGGGGTGGACCCCTGAGCCAAGACCACCGTCACCAGCACGGCGTCCTCCCCCCGGTCCAGCAGGGCCAGCAGATTTTCAAAGATCATGCGCATAAGGGCGCTCCTTTCTTAATGAGAGGGAAATCCGGGGCCTACCGGCTTTCCAGGTTCCCGGAAAGCACCATCTCCCGGGTCAGCGGCGTACCATCCGGCAGCCCCACCGTAATGGAGTGCCGCAGAGATCCGCCGCGTTCGTCCTCCTGCGCCTCATGGCTGTAGTGCACGGAGACGCTGTGGACCGGGGTCCTGGGGGATAAGTCCTCATAGAGCGCCATGGCTTGTTCCGCCATGGCCTCCCGCATGGCCGCTTCCTCCGGGACCGGGGTGCTGTTCCTGTCCCCGAAGTCGATGCGGATCTCCACCACCGGCGCGGCCTCCCTTCCGCTCTCCCGTCAGCCTCCCGCCAGAAGCGGATACGCTGCCCAGGACAGCGCGTATAAGATGTAGACATGAGCGGGGTAGAAGGCGTAAAAGAAAGCCTTCGGCCCCCGGCCCCGTTTTCCATTGTAACACAGCATCAAAGCCACCGCAAGGGCCCCGTACCACTCGTAGGCGGTGGTAAACATCATGGTCCAGTGAAACTCCGGGGATTGGAACAGCAAAAGCAGGGGAAGCAGGAAGGAAAACACCATGGTTCCCGCCACGAAAGCCCCGGCCTGGACCCTCCGGTTCCGGCGGAACGCATAGAGAAGCACGCCTGTTGCAATGACGGAAATGCTGGCGTCCGGGTTGCTGTTCCACATGGGCAGGAGGGTATAGCCCAGGGCGAGCAGGGGCATCTGGAGGGCGGGCACGCCCCGCATCAGAAGCCCCGCCAGAATGGGCCACGCCAGGGGCAGGACCACCGCCGCCAGCCCCGGGCCCCAGCGCTTTTCCCCCAGCCAGTCGATCCCCTGAAAAACCACCATTAAAATAGCAAAGGAGGTCATCATGCCGTTCATGGGATAGAATCCGTCGGGCCGGATCGGAAGAAGGCCGCATAGCATCAAAAGCAGCAGGCCGGACATCAGAAGGTGGATTGCGTATACTTTCATGAAGTACCGCCTTCGGTCATGCGTATGGGAAAATCCCTCCACCAGGCAGAACAGGAACAGCGGCGCGGCCAGCCGCCCCGCCATGCTGAACCACTCCGGCACCCGTCCTGTGTAAGCGAAGAAATAGTGAATGTGGTCTAGGACCATCAAAATCAGGGCAATCCATTTCAGCCCTGTGGAGCTGAGGCCCCTTGTTCGTATACTCTCCATGCGCGTGCTTCCTTTCATTTTGTATTATTGAGTTGGTGTATTGCTATAATAATACAGTCATAAAAGAAAGTCAACCCCAAAAAGGCCCGCGCCCGGTCGAGGACCGGGCGCGGGCAGAAGGAAGGTGGAGTTCCTTCCGGGGGCCGGCTTAGTTTGCGCCGGGATTTTTGGAGCGGATCACAAACAGCGCGCCGATCATCAGCACGATGCCGATGGGCAGGCCCAGCAGGCCCGGGGCCCCCATGCTCACCAGGATGCCCGCGATGAGGTAGGTGACGCCGGACACCACCGCGCAGGTGATGGCGTAAGGCAATTGTGTGGACACATGGTTTACGTGGTCGCACTGGGCGCCCGCGGAGGCCATGATGGTGGTGTCGGAGATGGGGGAGCAGTGGTCACCGCAGACCGCGCCCGCCATGCAGGCGGAGATGCAGACGATGGCCATGGGGTTGTCCATGGAGAAGACGTTCTGCACGATGGGAATCAGGATGCCGAAGGTGCCCCAGGAGGTGCCGGTGGCGAAGGCCAGCAGGCAGCCGATGGCGAACACGATCAGAGGCAGGATCATCTGGAGGCCGCCGGCGGAGGTCCGGACGAAGTCCCGGACGAAGAATTTCGCGCCCAGGGAGTCCGTCATGTTCTTCAGGCTCCAGGCGAAGGTGAGGATCATGATGGCGGGGACCATGGCCTTGAAGCCCTCGGGGATGCAGCCCATCATTTCCTTGAAGCTCATGGAGCGGCGGATGAGGTAATAAACCAGGGTGAACACCAGGGCAAAGGCAGAGCCCAGCATCAAGCCCACGGAGGCGTCGGAGTTGGAGAAGGCGGTGATAAAGCCCTCGCCGTCAAAGAAGCCGCCGGAGTAAATCATGCCGATGACGCAGCAGATGATGAGGACCACCACGGGGAGCACCAGGTCCAGCACCCGGCCCTTGTCCTCGGGCGCGTCGTCCTCCGCCCCGGCGTAGGGGTTGGAGCCGGAGAAGAGGTCGCCCTTTTCGATGGCGTTTTTCTCATACTTCGCCATGGGGCCGAACTCGGCCTTCATAAGGATCATGCCCACCATCATGACGATGGTCAGCAGGGCGTAGTAGTTATAGGGGATGGCCCGGAGGAAGAGGTTAAAGCCCTGGCCGTCCTCGGCAAAGCCGGCGACAGCCGCGGCCCAGGAGCTGATGGGGGCGATAATGCAAATCGGGGCGGCGGTGGCGTCGATGATGTAGGCAAGCTTTGCCCGGGAGATGTTGTGCTTGTCCGTAATGGGCCGCATGACGCTGCCCACGGTGAGGCAGTTGAAGTAGTCGTCGATGAAAATCAGCACGCCCAGAAGCACGGAGGCCAGCTGGGCCCCGACGCGGCTTTTAATATGGTCCTTAGCCCAGCGGCCGAAGGCGGCGGAGCCGCCCGCCTTGTTCATCAGGCACACCATGGAGCCCAGGATAATCAGGAAGATCAGGATGCCCATGTTGTAGGAATCGGTGACGGAGGCCACGATGCCGTCGTTGAACACATGGAGGATGGTGGCCTCAAAGGCGAAGCTGGAGTACAGCAGGCCGCCCACCAGGATCCCTAAAAACAGGGAGGAGTAGACCTCCTTGGTAATCAGCGCCAGGGCGATGGCGATGATGGGGGGAATCAAGGACCAGAAGGTGTTGTAGAAGGGGCTGGGGGACTCCACATAGCCCACATAGCCGCTGTCCGCGCAGGTTTCGCAGGAAACGGCCTCCCCCTCGCCGGAAAGGACGACGCCGGAGGTTCCGCAGTCGGGACACTCAATGTACTTCGTGCCCGCCAGTTCCGTTGGGTCCTCCCCGGCGGCAAGGGCAGGTACGGTCATGGCCGCGCACAGCAGCATTACAACCGCCAGCAGAGGCAAAAACCGTCTTCTCAGGGTTCTCATAGCACTCTCTCCTAAATGAAAATAAAGTCATGACAGCTCGTCATGACTTCAACCCGTACACACTTTCGGATGAATCCACGACAGCGCTCCACCTCCGAAGAGGTGACAGTCCGGGGGATGTTCTCCCCGCGGCCCGGCTCCGGCTCCCTCAGGGGGGAGGGCGAAGCCTCGGCGGAAGCCCCTTTCCCCCTCCCCGGCTCCTGAACCTCTGGGGAGGCGTACTCTTGACGTCCGCGCCTCTATCATGCTGGCCCCTATTATAGTAGCCTGTCCCGAAATGTCAACCACTTTTCAGAAAATTTTTCCGCCCTTTTGGCCGGGAGGTCCCTGAAACCGGGATCTTTCGGCGGGGATCTCCCGCCCCCTCCCCGGACGGGCCGCCCGCCTTTGCGCACTTTGACCAGCCTCCGCCCCGGCCTCCCCGGCTCTGTCGGGCAAAACGACGATTTTTGGAAAAGCGTTTGACATGGGCCGAGGAGGTGCTACAATAAGGAAATGCGCAGTCTGCGCAGCAAAAAAACGCAAAGCCCCAAGGAGGCGAAAAGGATGAAGTTTTCCAGCAAATGCGAGGCGTGCAGCCTCTCTCCCATTCGGAAATTCCACCCCTATGTGGTGGCGGCGGAGGCAGCCGGGCGGCGCGTCCTCCATCTGAACATCGGACAGCCCGACGTGGAGACCCCCCAGGCATTCTTTGACGCCGTGCGGGGCTTTCAAAATTCCGTTCTGGCCTACGCGCCCGCCGGTGGCGTGGACACGTACTTAGAGGCCGTGCGGAATTATTACCAGAGCTTCGGCGTCTCCCTGGCTCCGGAGGATATTCTGGCTACTTACGGCGGCAGCGAGGCCCTTCAGCTCACCGCCGCCTGCATCCTGGACGACGGGGACGAGGTTTTGATCCCCGAGCCCTTCTATCCCAACTACGACACCTTCATCGGCGTCACCGGCGGGAAAATCGTGCCCATCCCCACCACGGCGGAAGAGGGCTACCGCTTCGCCAGCCGGGAGAAAATCGAGCCCCTCATCACCCCCCGCACCAAGGCCGTCATGATCACCAACCCCGGCAACCCCACCGGCGCGGTGCTCACCCGGGAGGAGCAGCGCCTCCTGGTGGACATCTGCAAGGAGCACGGCCTCTTCCTGGTCAGCGACGAGGTCTACCGGGAGATCATCTACTCCGGGGAACCCCTCAGCTCCCTGCTGAAGTTCGAGGACGCGGCGGAGAACATCATCGTCACCGACTCCATCTCCAAGCGCTTTTCCTCCTGCGGCGCCCGGGTGGGCGCGCTGATCTCCCGGAACCGGCACTTTATGGAGCTGGCCATGAAGATCTGCCAGGGCCGCCTCTGCGCCGCCACGCTGGACCAGCTCGGCGCCGCCGCCCTCTACCAAACCATGACGCCGGAATACCTGGCCTCCGTCCGGGACGAGTACGGCCGGAGGAAGGACGCTTTGGTTGCGGCCCTCTCCAAGCTCCCCGGCGTCACCCACAGCTCCCCGGAGGGCGCGTTCTACGTCATGGCCACCCTCCCCGTGGACGACGCGGAAAAGCTCCAGTACTTCCTCCTTCAGGAGTTTGAGGACCAGGGCGAAACCGTCATGTACGCCCCCGGCGAGGGCTTCTACGCCACCCCCGGCAAGGGGAAAAACGAGGTCCGCATCGCCTACGTCACGCAGCCCAAGGAGCTAACCCGGGCCATCGAGCTGCTGGGCCTGGGCATCGAGGCGTACAACCGGAAAAACGGCAGGTAAGCGGGGGGGCCCTTCATGATTCGCCATATCGTCATGTGGAAATTCCGCCCCGGCACCGAGGCGGAACAGGAACAGTTCCTCGGCGGCCTCCGGGCCCTGCAAGGGGTTGTCCCCCAGCTTCTTCAAAGCGAGGTCGCCCGAAACGTGGGGGCCAGGAATTACGACGCCGTGCTGGTCAGCGAGTTTAACAGCCTGGAGGACCTGGAAGCCTATAAGAACGACCCCCGGCACAAGGCGGTCTCCGCCCTGTGCAAGTCCATCCGGGAGGACCGGGTGGCGGTGGACTACGAGGTTTTATAAAGTCTCGACATCAATGCCGCCGTATCTATAAAGAGCCGCGCCGTGAAATCACGGCGCGGCTCTTTTCAATTTGCAAGAAGCTCAGCGTCTGCGCCGCAGGGCTTCCAGGTCTCCCGCCTGGATGGCCCGGAGGCTTTTCGAGAGCTTTTCCAGGGGCCAGTCCCACCACCGCAGCTCCAAAAGCGCGTCGATGGTCTCCTGGTCAAACCGCCGCCGGATAGGCCTGGCGGGAACGCCGCCCACGATGGTATAGGGCGGCACATCCCTGGTCACCACGGACCGGGCCGCCACGATGGCCCCGTCCCCGATGGTGACGCCGGAGAGGATCACCGCTTCATAGCCGATCCACACGTCGTTCCCGATTACGATATTCCCCCGGTGGTCCCAGGCCTCCGTCACCTCCATCCCGTGGCCCCACTCCTCGTAGAAGATGGGAAACACATAGGTGGACAGGGAACCCAGGGCATGGTTGGCGCTGTTCATCAAAAACCGCGCCCCGCAGGCGATGGAACAGAACTTCCCAATCACCAGCCGGTCGCCGTTGACGGGGTAGTGGTACAGCACGTTGTTCTTTTGAAAGTCCCTGGGATCGCGGGCAAAATCGTTGTAGATTGTAAAATCGCCAATTTCAATTCTTGGATTCTGGACGGCGTTTTTCAGATAGATGGTTTGGCTGTCCCCTGTCCTGGGGTACAGCTTCGTGGAAGCCGGAATCGTCATGGAATCTTCTCCTTTTTCATTTGACGTTAGTTTGGACGATTCCGGCTCAGGCAATGCAGCGCCTCACCCGCTCCCACTCCCTTCGATTTTAAAGCGTGTTTCGAGCATCGCGGCAAAACCGCCGCTCTATCCCCGCAGCAGCGCCGTCCGGGCGTCCAGCTTCCCGTTCTCCAGCGTCACGACGCCGTAGGTAGGCCGGGCGTAGTCCCCAATGCTGCCGGGGTTTAAAAACAGCGTCTTCCCCCGCATGTCCACCAGGGGCTTGTGGGTGTGCCCGAACAAAAAGAGATCCAAATCCTTCTCCTCCGCCGCCAGGCCTGCCGCCAGCAGGGACTGCTTCACGCCATAGGTGTGCCCGTGGCACAGCAGCACTCGCTTGTCCCCCAGGCACAGCAGCTTCTCCGCCTCCCGGGAGCCCCGGAAATAGTCGCAGTTGCCATATACCTGCTCGAAGGGCAGCTCCGGGAAGCGGTCGTGGAGCCGTTCCCCGTCCCGCCAGCAGTCCCCCAGGTGGAAAACCATCCGGGGCGCCTCCCGCTCCACGGCCTGGATCATATTAAAAATATTCCCATGGGAATCGGACAAAACCAGCACTTTCATAAAGGTGCTCCTCCTCTCCGCGTTCAGCGCGGGGCTTTCCCTGCTTCCTCCGTCAAATAGTAAGCATCAGTATAGTAAAGTCCTTCCGAATTTGCAAGAATCTGCGGACCAAATTTATACTTTATTAAGAATTTGCCCGGCATGTTTGCAAAATCCGCCCATTTTTCTAAAAGCCTTTCGCCGCCCCGGGACTGCCTGTTTCCCGGGGCCCTTTCGTATTACTCGATATGGCGGAGGTACAGGACCTCCCGGCCAGCCGCTCCACCACGGTCAGGACGAGGGTATCCCATCCGGGCCGATCCAGGGCCTCCGCCCAGCGCCCGGCGGGGATGCCGTCCAAGTACGCCTGGGGGACAATGCCCCGGCAGGCGGACCTCCAGCTCTCCTCATAAATCCGGCGGACTTCCAGGCGGCTGTCCGTCTCCCGCAGCGGCCGAATCTCCATCCTGCCCCTCCTTTTCCCCAATCAGCGCCAGCTTTTTCCGGCGGTCCAAGCGCTTGATGGCCGCCTCCCGCCGGAGGGCGGCGGATTTGTCCACCGCTTCCTCCCGGTAAACCGGCTCCACCGGCAGGCGGCTCCGGGTGTACTTAGCGCCCCTGCCGCTCCGGTGGGCTGCCAGCCGCCGGGGCAGATCGTTGGTGCAGCCGGTGTAGAGCGTCCCGTCCCCGCAGCGGAGGATGTACACCGTCCAGCCCATGCCGCCGCCTCCCTTCGTTCTCTGGTTCCGGGAAACACTATACCATACCGGCGCTTCAAATGCAAAGGCCGCATAGGGACTTCCCCGGTTTTCATAGGTTAAGAGGAGAGGGCGGGCATCCCGCTCCTAAATTCGGTCCGCCGCCAGCCGGGAAAGCGGCAGCCGGGGCCTCGGGCTCCGGTAAGGAGGTCTTATGCTGTCCGCCGCGCTGCTGCTGTTCGCCAATACGCTGCTGTTTTCCCTGCGCCTCTCCGGCGGCGGGTCCTTCCCCAAGCCCCTGACCGCCGCCGAGGAGCGGGAGTGGCTGGAAAAGTATGCCCAGGGGGACCCGGAGGCCCGGCAGGTGCTCATTGAACGGAATTTGAGACTGGTGGCACATATTATTAACAACGGGTAAAGCAAAAGGAAAGATTTCGTTCGGCGGGGGACGGGCTGTGTTCAGGCAGGGCAAAAAAGCCGCAACTATTATGTGGAATGTGATTTTATAAAGACATGGGTTCCTCAGACGAAATATGATATCACAACAAGTTCGGAAAACGCCACAAGGTAAATCGGCAGACTACACCGAGGGAGTAGTTTGCCGACTTTTTCATACCAAACGTACTAAACCCATTGCACCACAGCGATTTCACTTATGTAGGAAAGAGCATCCATTACAACTCCCCGAGTGTACTGAGTAGTCAATACTCAATGAAAGGAAAGAAAGTCCCAAGAAGATACGATGATAGAAAATTTTAATAAATCCCAAAACAATGCTTGACAAATTTGTGTAAGTGTGTAAAAATATCAGACAAATAAGCATGATAAGGGGTATGGTCTTGACCAAGTATAAGTACGCCGCCGTTTTTCCCAGCGAAAAGATAGTAATTCGCCGTATCGTCCGTGCCATCCAGAAGGCCATTGAAGAAGATGTACCAGATTTTTGCCATGAGAATCATATGGAAACAATGAACAGCATCCGTTACCTCCGTGGTGACAAAATAAACGACAATCTACGAACTCTCGTTGTGTCGGACGACATTATTTTGATTTCTTTCAAACGCTATTCTTGGGATGGACGAATGCTGGTCGATTTGAAAAACCGTATCACCTATACAATTACTACACAGCAGAATCTGATGGCAATCCCAAAAAAGAAAAACCGTACCTGTCCACACTTTTTACAGTCTATTTTGGCTGTAGAGAATGGTGATCTTCAAGGTGAATACGTTCAGATGACCATGATGCCGATGGAGCAGTTTGAAGACGATGTGCTGGGAGAGGACTATAAGAAAATCGTGGCAGGCGTCCTCGATCCCGACTCTGGATATCGCCATTATGTAGTGACGTACGCTTTTGAGCAAAGCCATCTCCTTAGCGTAAATTTGGAGCTTCTTGATAGAGGATTCAACAAAGTAAGTTCCCTTTCCCTAAACGAATATATCAAACCGGATTATACACAGCTGACTGCAGATCGGCCTGAAAATCCAGAAGAAACTACGGAGCCGAAGAAAACTGCTAGAGACTTGGTAGCCATAAAAAAAGGTATTCGCCCGGAGATTATTGAACCAGAGAAAGAAAATCGGGCATAATGGCTCCTCTAAGGAGAATAAACAATGGACAACAATAGATTTCGCGGGGAAAGGTTGAAAAATGCGAGGCTTTTACGTGGCTGGACATTGACAGAGCTTGCGGAACAAACCAATATCAGCAAGCAGTCTCTTTCCCAATATGAAAACGGAAGCATACCAGATATTCAACGAGTGATAGTCATAGCTCATGCACTTGATTTCCCAACGGAATATTTCCTACAAGAGGATAAGTGTAAAACGACAACGGAGGTGACCTATTTCCGTTCTCTGACCAGTGCTACCAAAATGAGCCGCACGGCACAGAGTCTCAAATTGGAGTACGTGGCTAAAATGTTCCAGATACTGGCGCAGTATGTGGATTTTCCAATTTTGAACTTGCCAAAAGTGGAATTTGTTGAGAGCGATAATGAATTTGACGATGTGGCTCAAGAAGCTATGCAGGAAGAGATCGAGGAGATCGCACTAACGGTACGAGAATATTGGGGATTGGATCTCTCGCCAATACCTAATCTTCAGCTTACTCTGGAAGAAAACGGTATTGTCGTTACGGGTTTTGATACTGTAGACAGAAAAATCGATGCCTTTAGCCAGCGAACACTTATGGATGGCGGTGATGTATTTTTTATTGCAGTGGCACAAGGAGAAAAACCAAAGGGTAGAATTTTCTTTGATATGGCACATGAGCTTGGGCACATTCTCCTTCACCCTTGGAGCGAAAGCCTAGACCTGATCAGCAAGGAGGAGTTCAAGAGCCGTGAAAGTCAGGCAAATAGATTTGCCAGTGCTTTCCTCCTTCCGAAGGAGTCTTTCCTCCAAGAGATCCAGGCATATCCGACTGATCTGAACTACTACCTGCATTTAAAAAAACGGTGGCATTGTTCCATGCAGGCCATGATTTACAGGGCCCACCAACTGAAAGCTATCACTGATAACCAGTATCAGTACATGATGCGGCAGGTCTCTAAAAAAGGTTGGCGCACAAATGAACCCGATGATACGCCGTATTATTTAAATGAGAATATCTTTCAGGGAGCTATTGATGTACTCTTTGAAGCTGACTATCTGAACCCGAACACTCTCCTCCAGCTGTTTAAGAAATATGGTGTAACGATGTATCCGGAGGATATCGAGGAACTTCTCCATCTTCGAAAAGATACGCTCAGGGTGGAACCGAGCCCGATGCGCATTGTTCAATTAAAGCAAAATGGTCCCGCTTTTTGAACTTTTTATCGAAAAGAGGAACCATACGATCCGGGGCTGAACGATGGATAAAGAACGGCTGAAAAAAGGCCATATGTTCACGGATGAATATTTCGAGCGCCACCTGCAGTATATCCGTGAGATTCGCCTGTCCGAACGCAAGTTTTATCAAAAGGTCACGAATCTCTATACGACAGCCTTTGACTACGACAAAGATGTAAAGACTACAAGATAATTCTCAGACAGTGCAGAATAAGCTGCATTATGCGGTCCACCGTCACACGGCGACCGACCTGATTGTAGAGCGGGCAGATGCCGCGAAAGAACTCATGGGACTGACCACCTGGGAGAGTACTCCAGATGGAAAAATCGTAAAGGCAGATGTGATTGTCGCCAAAAACTATCTCAGCGAAGAAGAGATGTCCAATCTGGAGCGGATCGTGACACTCTATCTGGATTACGCGGAACTTCAAGCAAAGCGGAAAATTCCCATGAGCATGGAGGATTGGGCAAAGCGCCTGGATGGATTCTTGGAGTTCAATGGCAACGTGTTGCTGATTGGACCAGGTAAGATCAGTGCAGAGCGGAGTGCAGCCCCTAATGAGAGTGGGCCATCCCATCAAGGAATGATTCTATCGTTAGAATGAATAGGGGGTATATTCAAGATGTCATCAAAAGGAAGCGAATACTTAAACCCAAAGGATTGCCGTACAAGCCATTCTAGAGAACAAGACCTTAGGGAAATTATAGAGTGCTGTAAATCGATTTTCAATTCCGCAGTGGGCGGCAATTTCTTTAATGACCATAATCTCAAATTAGAATTCTTTCATCTTGAAAATGGCACTTCGGTGTATGCACAGTTTTGTAAAAAGTACTTCCCAGCATATCTTACAAAATACTACGATGATTTTACGAAAGAGGGATATATGGATTCCTTTGAAGCTCAGGCCTTCATCAATGGTGATGTATACGGAATACTCTGCTCTTTAGATTCCGATATGGAGCCTAATCGCTGGTATGAAATTATTTTACATGAGCTGGTGCATATTTATTGTACAACTCATGAAATTGGTGGAGATAACTTTTTTGATAAATTCTGTGTGAATAAAGAGACGGGCAACATAGATAGCACCATTGGTACTGGGTACGCATTGTGGCGTGAGTTCATCGCATACTATTGGGGTGCTAATCTCGATCCCTTTTCAGACCAACTTTCTTTAGTTCAGGTCAGGGAAAAGGTTCGTGAGATAGATAAAGAGGTGGATGCAGAAAATCCCAGTGCAAAAATGCTAGTATCTCAAATTCTTGCATATATTTTTCGAAACCCTGAGGTATATCATGCGGCGAATGCAACAGCCGCTTATGAACTTCTTGAGAAAAATAAGGTCTTTGATTCCGACACACAAATTAAGTATTACCAACCGTTACTGCAGGCAATTTTTGAACAGCTCGCCAAAGATGATTATTGTAAAATTACCTTTTCTTTTATTGAAGATTTAGGGTTTGCATATACCAATATGGTTGTTCGGCGCAAAGTAGAGGCCTTATGGAACGGACGATTAATCTCCCTAGATTAAACACACCATGAACCACGAAACATAATAAATGTGTGGAATTATCTCTTCTGCCATAATATTTGTAAATATTCCACAATTTACCTCGCCGCTCATTTGCATAATAACCAATATCTACTTCCGGTAATTCCACGCATCTCCAATAGTTTAAATCTTAGAGGTCTTTTTTATTCTACAATATAATGGAATTAAAGTTGACCTTCGGCTGAATTCCCCTTATAATGGCTTTCATGAAAAGCATAAAGGGGGACTTGCTTTTGGATGCTAGCAAGACAACGCAAAACTATGTCTCATACATTTATTCCAAAGAAGTCATTTTGAAATCTCTGCTGGAAAAAGGCATCATCGGTGATGACGCTTTTTCAAGATACGATCAAATCCTATATGACCGTTATCACATTAACGCCTCGCTGGGAGTTCCGCGCCCTATTGTCAAGGAAATACCAAAAATGGATGCGCCGACTACACGTTTTCAGAATAATACATATCTTTCCCTGACTGCGCTTGCCAGGGAAAAAGACACCTCTTCTCCAGGCTATGTGATTCAGAGCTGGCTTCGGGAAATTCGGACAATTGAGTTTTTGCGTATATGGGAGCTGCAAAACAACCAGAACTTCAACGATGCTGGCTGCTATCGTTTAATGGAAAGTCTGCGCACAGCTCCAACCACTTTTACCACAAAGAAATGGGTCGAAGCCACCGGTGCCATTGGCATCCAATCAAAAGCGGACAAAACCGGCGGGACATATGCCCATCCAGAAATTTTCTTTCATTTCAAAGCATGGCTATTTCCTGAATTTCAGTACATGCTGATTCAAAATTATGCGTCGTCTTCCAGCAGCGGGGAGGCCGATCTATCATGAAGCGAGAAGTGATAGAACTCCCTGCCAAAGATCCTGCGGAAATTCCACCCCAGCGCAGACAGCTGCGGGTCGCTGCCTATTGCCGGGTCTCAACCAGCTTGGAAGCCCAGCAGAACAGTTATGAGGCGCAGAAGGAGTACTATACAGATAAAATTCTTTCCAATCCGGATTGGACTTTAGCCGGCATTTTTTCCGACAAAGGCATCTCCGGTACTTCAGTTGAAAAGCGAGATGGTTTTCAGCGCATGATTCGCTGGTGCCAGCAGGGTAAGATCGATTTGATCCTTACAAAGTCCATCTCTCGTTTTGCCAGGAATACTTTGGACTGTCTGCATTATGTCCGCCTTCTTCAACAACTGAATATCCCCATTATCTTTGAATCCGAAGGAATCGACTCCTCTCGGATGTCTAACGAACTGATCTTAACGCTGATGGGAGCAACTTCCCAGGCCGAGAGCGAAGCAATCAGCAGTCGTGTGAAGTGGGGCGTTCGCGCGTCATTTAAAGAAGGTAATGTGAGGTACTGTTACAAAAGCTGGCTTGGATACCGAAAAGGTGAAAATGGTGAACCGGAAATCATACCAGAAGAGGCAGCCATTGTTCAGCAAATATTTACCGCCTATTTAGATGGACAGAGTCTGCGTGATATCAAGGCATTACTGGAAAGTCAAAAACGTCTGACGAAATCAGGTCATGAAAAATGGTCTATATCCAGCATCAACAGCATTTTGCGGAACGAAAAATATACCGGAGACGCTAAGGACGTTACCGATAAAGGACAAGACTGAAAACAACATTTTATTGTGCAGTTACCCTAAATTCTTTCCTTTGTGACAAAATCGAACATCCAGAAAAAAACACGATTTGACAATCGTGTTTTTTT
>NZ_CATMPS010000026.1:0-39923 GCF_950073225.1 uncultured Oscillibacter sp. | reverse complement strand
CGGTCGTCCAGCGTCAAAGTCCTCACCTAAATCACCCCTTTCACCCGTTTCTGCCCCCGTTTGGGTAAAAAAATAATGCAGAAAAAGGTTGAAAAACCTTTTCTGCATTTAACTTACTACATCAGCGTTGATTTACCGGCCCGGCTGCCTTACAATAAACGTCAGTACAACGATAAGGAACGGACAAGCTATGAACGACTTCAAGCAGCGCTACATATCCGCCCGGAAACGGGTCATCGCCGGGGACCTCCGGCGGCTGAACGACGCCCAGCGCCAGGCCGCCATGGCCACCGAGGGGCCCCTGCTCCTCCTGGCGGGGGCGGGCAGCGGAAAGACCACCGTTTTGATCCAGCGGGTCTACAACCTGCTGACCTATGGCCGGGGCAGCGACTCCGACTTCGTCCCGGAGGACGCGTCGGAGGAGGACCTGGCCTTCCTGGAAGGCTTCCCGGAGGCTCCCTCCCCCCTGGACTTCGACCGGGCCCGGCGGCTGTGCGCCGTGGACCCGCCCCGGCCCTGGGAGATCATCGCCATCACCTTCACCAACAAGGCCGCCGGGGAGCTGAAGGACCGCCTGGCCGCCCGCCTGGGGCCGGAGGCCAATGACGTCTGGGCCTCCACCTTCCACTCCGCCTGCGTCCGCATCCTCCGGCGGGACATTGACCGGCTGGGCTTTGCCAAGGACTTCACCATCTACGATACCGACGACTCCCGCCGGGTGGTGAAGGACATTTTGAAGGAGCTGAACCTGGACGACAAGGCCTTCCCGCCCAAAAACGTCCTCTCCGTCATCAGCAGCGCCAAGGACCAATACCTGGGCCCGGAGGAATTCGCCCGGCGGCACAGCGCCGAAACCGACTGGCGCATGGCCCGCATCGCCAAAATCTACGCCGCCTACCAGAAAAAGCTGGCCTCCGCCAGCGCCCTGGACTTCGACGACATCATCTTCCACACCGTCACCCTGCTCCGTCAGGAGCCGGAGGTGCTGGAATACTACCAGAGGAAATTCCGCTACGTGCTGGTGGACGAGTACCAGGACACGAACCACCTCCAGTATCTCCTCACCGGCCTTCTGGCGGGGGGGCGCCGGAACCTCTGCGTGGTAGGCGACGACGACCAGTCCATCTACCGCTTCCGGGGGGCCAACATCGAGAACATCCTGAATTTTGAAAAGCAGTATGACAACGCCCGGACCATCCGGCTGGAACAGAATTACCGCTCCACCCAGAACATCCTGGACGCGGCCAACGCCGTCATCCGGCACAACGCGGGCCGGAAGGGAAAGACCCTCTGGACGGAGAACGGCGGCGGGGAGAAGGTCGGCGTCCGCACGGTGCTCAACGAGCAGGACGAGGCGGCCTTTGTGACGGGGGACATCCTCACGGCGGTGGGCCGGGGGGCCCGCTTCCGGGACGCCGCCGTGCTCTATCGGATGAACGCCCAGTCCAACGCCCTGGAATACGCCATGAAGCGCAGCGGCGTGCCCTACAAGGTTGTGGGGGGCATGAAGTTCTTTGACCGGGCGGAGGTAAAGGACATGCTGGCCTACCTGTGCGTTTTGAACAACCCCCTGGACGACCTCCGGCTCCGGCGGATCATCAACAGCCCCGCCCGGGGCATCGGCGGCACCACCATGGACAAGGTGGCGGCGCTGGCGGAGCAGCAGGGGGCGTCCCTGTACGAAATCTGCCGCAACGCGGACCTCTTCCCGGAGCTGAAAACCCCGGCGAAGAAGCTGCTTCAGTTCGCGGACCTCATCGACGGCCTCCGGAAGGCCGGGGGAAGCCTGGCCCTGCCGGAGTTTTACGACGCGGTGTGCGAGCAGACCGGCTATACCCAGGCCCTGAAGGATAAAAACGACATGGAGAGCCGGGGCCGCCTGGAAAACGTCCAGGAGCTGAAGTCCAACATCCTGGGCTTCCTGGACCGCCAGCCGGAGGACGCCACCCTTTCGGGCTTTTTGAACGAAATCGCCCTGTACACGGATCTGGATTCCCTGGAGGGAAGCGACGACTGCGTGACCCTGATGACCATCCACGCCGCCAAGGGCCTGGAGTTCCCCCTGGTCTACGTGGTGGGCATGGAGGAGGGGGTCTTCCCCGGCAGCTCCGCCCAGTATGAGGAGGACGAGCTGGAGGAGGAGCGCCGCCTGTGCTACGTGGCCATGACCCGGGCCAAGGAGCGGCTGACTCTGACCCACGCCCGCCAGCGGATGCTCTACGGCAAGACGGCCAGCAACCGGGTTTCCCGCTTTTTGGAGGAGGCGCCGGAGGAGAACCTGAACTGGGAGGGCCGGGACCTCCGGCCCGGCGGAACCTTCGGCTCCTCCTACACAAGCGGCTTCTACGGCGGCGGGGACGGCTCCGAAGGGGCCCGGCGGCCCGTTTACGCCCGGCCTGCCCGGCCTTCTTACCAGGAGGCCCGCCGCACCGCCGTCAGCCAGACGGCGGCCCCCTCCATAGCCCTAAGCAAGGGGGATCGGATTGAGCACGGCGTTTTCGGCAAAGGGACGGTGCTGTCCGTCCAGCCCATGGGGGGCGACGCCCTGGTCCAGGTGGACTTCGAGGGCGCGGGCCAGAAAAAGCTGATGCTCAAAGCGGCGGCAAAGCACCTAAAGAAACTGGATTCCTGAAGAAAGCGCCGGAGGAAAATCCTCCGGCGCTTTGACGCTTAGCAGGTACAGCCCCCGCAGGGGATAAGCTTGATGCACTCCGCGCTGATCTGGGGCGGGATGCTCATGGTCATCGCGCCGCTGTATTCGATGCAGACGCACTGGCCCGGGCGGAAGCAGCAGGCGTTGTTGGTATGGACCAGCACCTCCTGGCAGCCGCAAAGGTCGCAGACCAGCAGATCGCAGCAGTTCACCCGCAGGATGCGGGCCTTCATGATCACGGGCTCCCGGCATTCCGCGGCCTGGGCGCACTCATTGCAGACAGGTTCCATAAGAGGACCTCCTTATTCATAGGATGTACTCCATCCTATGCGCGGGGCCCCTCAAAGGTCCCGGAAGCGCTCCTGGAACCGCTTTTGGGCAAAGGCGTCCACCTCCTCCCGGAGGGCCTGATAGGCGGCAAGCAGCGCCTCCGCCTCCTCCGTCAGCGCCGCGCCGCCGCCGTGGCGTCCCCCGATGGTGGAGTCCAGGAGCTTGTACCCCAGGGACTCCTCCGCAGTGCGGACGATGCGCCAGGCCTTGGAGTAGGCCATGCCCATGGACCCCGCCGCCGCCCGGAGGGAGCGCTTCGCCCGGACCTCCTCCAGCAGCGCGGCCACGCCGGGGCCGAAGCGCCGCTGGCCCTCTCCGTCCAAAAGGCGGAGGGTGACGGCGAGGCGCAGGTCAGGACTGTGATTCATGGGATATACTCCTTTCGCTCCACCAGCTGGGGCTCGCCGTCCCAGAACTCCCAAAGCTCGGTAAAATAGGAGACGGTGCCATCCCCATTGCCCTCATAGACCGGGACCTCCCGGCTGGCCAGGACCAGGTCTGCCTCAATGCTCCACTCGGCGGGCCGGGGGCGGAGGAAATCTCCCTCCCTGGGGAGCCAGACTTCCCGTGCGCCCTCCCGCTCTACGTCCAGATAGCCGGAATCGGGCTGGAAGTCCCGGACCAGCCGTTCCACCCGGTGCAAATACAGGCTTCCGTTCCCGTCAGGCCAGTAGTACTCCGTAACCCACTGGGACCCTGCGGAGCCGGATTTATATTCGGCGGTGGTTTCCCCGCTTTCCGGATGGGCCTCCGCCCCCTGGAGGATACAGGCGAATTGATACTGCCCCGCCTCCCGGTCCCAGGTCCAATAGTAATAGGGGATCATGTTGTTGCACCGCCCGGCGAAGAGGCCGAAGTCTGTATCCCCGTCAAAGTTCAGGTCCAGCTCGTCCATGCAGTCTTCCGTGCTCCAGCAGTCGGTGTAGTCGCTGTCCTCAACCCCTTCGCTTACAATGCCCTCCCGGGCCTGGACAGTCTGGATAAGCGCGTCCCCGTCGTACACCCGCACCTCCCGGACGCCATAGCTGTATTCGTCGGCCCGCCGGCCGAAGGCCTCCAGCCGCAAGGTCCGCCCGTCCGCCAGGGGCGCGTCCAGGGTCAAAAGGACGTGGTCTTCCGTCTCCTCCCCGGGGTCCTCCAGGGCTTCCTCCTCCGGCGCGGCGGCCTCCGGGGCTTCCGGGACCGGCGGGGCCTCCTCCGTCTCCGCCGGGGCGGCGCAGGCGGAGAGCAGCAGCAGGGCCAGCAGTAAAATCAGTACACGGTGCATATCCCACGATTCCTTCCAATCCAGATTTGATAGACCCAATATAACAGGTTTTCCCGCCAAAGTGGTAACAAAAAGGTGACAGTTTTCGATTTCTTCCCCTCCGGCCTGGAAATCAAACCCAGCTTGACATCCCGCCCCGCCGGCGGTATCATGTTATACAGGAAAAAATCGGCTCGGGTCCGGGCCGGTGGAAAATCGTCAGGAGGGTTTTCTTATGGAAAAGAAGGTAAAGAGAATCGGCGTTCTTACCAGCGGCGGCGACGCGCCGGGCATGAACGCGGCGGTGCGGGCGGTGGTCCGGGCCTCCATCGCCCGGGGCATTGGCTGCATCGGCATCCGCCGGGGCTGGAACGGCCTGATCACCAGCGACTTTGTGCCCCTGACCTCATCCAGCGTCAGCCACATCATCAACAAGGGCGGCACCATGCTCTACACCGCCCGGAGCCTGGAGTTCATGGAAGAAGCGGGCCGGGCCAAGGCCCTGGCCACCTGCCGTCTGCTGGGTCTGGACGGAATTGTGGCCATCGGCGGCGACGGCACCTTCCGGGGGGCCCTGGCCATCTCCCGCCAGGCCGCCAAGGACGGCATGGATCTCCGGGTGGTGGGCATCCCCGCCACCATTGACAACGACATCGGGTGCTCCCACTACACCATCGGCTTTGACTCCGCCTGCAATACGGCCATCGAGTGCATCGATAAGCTCCGGGACACCATGCAGTCCCACGAGCGCTGCTCCGTGGTGGAGGTCATGGGCCGCCACGCGGGCTACCTGGCCCTGTACGTGGGCATCTCCGTGGGCGCCACCGCCGTGCTGATCCCCGAGCGGGAGCCGGACTTTGAAAAGGACATCGTGGAGAAGATCCGCCGGGCCCGCCTAGCGGGGACCACCCATTACATGGTGGTGGTGGCCGAGGGCGCGGGCAGCGCCATCGAAATCAGCCAGCGCATCCACGACGAGCTGGGCATCGACCCCCGGGTGACGGTGCTGGGCCACATTCAGCGGGGCGGCTCCCCCACCGCCCGGGACCGGGAGACCGCCAGCCGCATGGGCTATGAGGCGGTGAAGGTCCTGGCCGAGGGCACGGGGAACCAGATCATCGGCATTCAGAACGGCCTCCTGACAGACATAGAGATGGAGGAGGCCCTGGCCATGACCAAGCCCTTCCAGATGGACCGCTATCAGATTCTGGAGGCTCTGACCAACAGCTGCGGCCCGGACTTCTAATCCGTCCTGCGAAAAACCGGCAGGGAAGATACATATAGGCTGGGGCCGGGGGCGTTTTGCCCCTGGCCCCGCGACAAATAGGAGGAGTTATGGAAAAAGTCAGACTGGGGCGGACGGAACTGATGGTGACGAAGACGGCCTTCGGCGCCCTGCCCATCCAGCGGATTCCCAAGGCCGACGCGGTGAAGCTGGTCCGCCGGGCCGTAGACGGCGGGATCAACTACTTCGACACCGCCAACATGTACACCGACAGCGAGGAAAAACTGGGCGAGGCCCTGGAGGGCGTGCGGCAGAATGTGGTCATTTCCACCAAGAGCGGCGGGGGGGACAAAAAGACCGTCCTCAGCCACATTGAAAAGAGCCTCCGCTCCCTGCGGACAGATTACATCGATCTCTTCCAGTTCCACAACCCCGCCAAGCTGCCGGATATAAACGACCCCGACGGCCCCTTCGCCGCCGCCTTGGAGATGAAGGAAAAGGGCTATATCCGGCACATCGGCATTACGAATCATCGCCTTGCCGTCGCCCAGGAGGCTATCCGGTCCGGGAACTTCGAGACTCTGCAATTCCCCTTCTGCTACCTCACCACCGAGAAGGAGCTGGGGCTGGTGGAGGACTGCGCCAAGGCGGACATGGGCTACATCGCCATGAAGGGCCTCTCCGGCGGCCTTCTGAATAACGCCGAGGCGTGCTACGCCTTCATGCAGGAGTACCCCAATGTGGTGCCCATCTGGGGCATCCAGCACGAGTGGGAGCTGGACCAGTGGCTGGAGCTGACGGAACGGAACCCCCGCCTCACGCCGGAGCTCCGGGCCGTCATCGAGACGGACCGGAAGGACCTGGCGGGGAGCTTTTGCCGCTCCTGCGGCTACTGCCTCCCCTGCGCCGCCGGGATTGACATTCCCCAGGCGGCCCGGATGTCCGCCCTGCTGCGGCGCTCACCCTACCAGCCCTACATGTCGGACGCCTGGCACGAGAAGATGCACCAGATTGAAAACTGCGTCCACTGCGGCGCCTGTAAGAGCCGCTGCCCCTACGGGCTGGACACGCCGAACCTGCTGGTGGAGATGCTGAAGGATTACGACGCGTTCTACGAGGAACATCACAATGACTGAGCCTCGGAGTCCAAAGAGACGGCCCCTCCTCCGGCTGGGCCTGGGTCTTTGCGCCCTGGCGGCGCTGGCGCTGATGTTCGGCTGTTCCCCGGAGAAGGCCGCCCCGGAACCGGGGGACCCGCCCCGAATGGAGGAACCCCTCCCCGCCGTGTCCCCGGACACCCTCCCAGAGAAAGAACCGGAGGAAGCGCTCTCGCCGGACGGGCTTCCCCTGGTCATCCCCCTGAGGGCAAACGAGGAGGCGCCCACGGCCCTGGAGGAGGGAGACCCGGCGGCGGCGCTGGCCTCCGGGGACGCGGTGTTCTCGGACCGGCTGGACTCCGGCGTGGAGCTGGAGATCCGCCGGGCCAATCCCGTGCCGGATCCCACCGGCCGCCCGGGAATCTTTTACGACGTGTACGCCCTTACCCGGACCCCGGACACGGAGTGGAGGGTCCTGGGCCGCCTGGCGGACGACAACATCTATGTATTTTACGGTGACCGCCTGGACGCGGCGGAGCGGGTGCCGGATATTCTGGGCCAGGAGGGCTGGCAGATTTCCTTAAACATTGGCGCGGCGGCGGTGGTCAGCTGGTACTTCGCCGCCACGCCCCAGGGGGCGGAGTTCCTTTTTGATGTAGGCAGCAGCCAGGAAGCCCAGGTGGCGGACCTGGACGGCGATGGCCAGGGGGAGGCCTGGGAGTACTACAACCACGGCGAGGCCGGCTGGTCCTTCTACGACCGGGACGCAGAAGGGCGGCTTTGGCGGTACTTTCTGCCCGCAGGGCCCGGGGCCCCGCTGGACGAGGCGGAGTCGGAAAAGGGCCCTGTCCCGGCGGGCATGGAGGGGAACGCCCTCCTGGAAGAGGACGGGAACCCCCTTGGCCCCTATCTGCTGAAGGACGGGGCGCTCCATCTGCAAGAAGAACGTGAACCATAGACAGACGCGTCCCCGCCGGAAACCCGGCGGGGACGCCGTTTTGCTCAGGAACGGGCCCCTGTGGAAAAGGGGCCGGGGAAATCCTTCCCCGGCCCTGAGGCCCGTTCCGGGGGACGCTTACTTTTTCAGCTGCTTCTGGAGCCAGTCCTTCCCGTCTACGAACCGGGAGACGATGAAGCAGGTCACATAGTCGCCCGCGGCGTTGATCATCGTCGCCGGGGGGTCCACCAGGTTGCCGATGACCACCAGGATGGGGAAGGCAATCTCCATCTGGGCGGGGAAGAAGATGGAGCAGATGATGTACTCGCCGATGTACCCGCCGCCGGGGACGCCGCTCATGCCCACGGAGCTGAGCACCGCCACCAGCACCACGGGAATCAGCATCCCAAGGTCCAGCCGCTGGCCGAAGACCCCCAGCACAAAGGCGATTTTCAGCACGCAGGAGAAGCAGGACCCGTCCATGTGCATGGTGGCCCCCAGAGGCAGCACCATGTCCGCCACGTCCTTGCGGATGCCGGTGTCCGCGGCCTCCTCCATGTTGGTGGGAATCGTCGCCACAGAGGAGCAGGTGCCCAGAGACACCACGGCGGGTTTCGTGATGTGCCGGAACATGACGCCGATGGCGCCCTTGCCGCCGCCGAACCGGGCGAAGAGGGGCCAGGCGGTGAAGATATAGACAAAGCACAGGGGATAGTACACCGCCAGGGCCCGGGCGTAGTTCTCCGTAATCTGGGGGCCGTAGGTAGCCACCAGGTCGGCGAAGAAGCCGAAGAAGGCGATGGGGGCGTAATAGGTAATGATCTTCACGAATTTCAGCATGACGCTGGCCAGGTCGTCCAGGAACCGCCCCACGGGGGTCTCCCTGCCGCCGTTGAGGTTCACGGCAAAGCCGAAGAGCAGGGAAAACACAATCAGGGGCAGCATGGCCCGGCGGGTCAAAAGGCCGCTGAAATCACTGGCGGTGAAGAAGTTCACAATCATGTCCGCCAGGGTGGCGTACTCCCCAATCTCCTCCGCGGCCAGGTTCGTCCACGCGGCGGGCACCGGCGGGAAGACCATCATCAGCACATACATAATGACGGCGGCGATGGCCCCGGTGACCACGAAGGTCCCCACGGTGACGCCCATGATCTTCCCCGCCCGCTTCCGGCTCTCCATGTTCGCCACGGCGCTGGAGATGGAGGCGAAGACCATGGGGACCACCACGCAGAACATCAGGTTGATGAACACGGTGCCAAGGGGCTTGAGGACCGTGGCGCCGGTGCCGGATATGACGCTTCCGTCCCCGTCCACCTGGGCGGGCCAGACCCAGCCCAGAATGGCGCCCAGAATCATGGCCCCCAGCATAACGGCTAAAAAGGCGTAGTTTTTCGCAATGGATTTCTTTTCCATAATGTCCCTCCTGTTTTACTCACACAATGGCTGATACGTCAAATCCTCGTCCGCAACCTCGCCGGTGCAGACCACGTTGGTGGGCCCGGTAAGGCAGAGCTCCGTAATCTGGCTGTGGACCCGCTCCGCGTCCACATACAGCGTCCCGCCGGTCATGTCCGCCCGGACCCGCTGCCCGCTGACCTTTCCCTGAAGGGCCAGCACCGCCGCTACGGACCCGGTGCCCGTGCCGCAGGCGTAGGTAAAGTCCTCCACCCCCCGCTCGAAGGTCCGCTCGAAGAAGCGGTCCTCCCCGGTGAGCTCGTAAAAGTTCACATTGGCCCCCTTGGGGAACGCGGGATTCCAGCGGATTTTCCGGCCCAGCTCCCGAAGCTCGTTCTCGTCGGCGTTTTGCAGGTTGTGGTACGGGACCACCGCGTGGGGCAGTCCCGGGTCCCCCAGCTCCACGTAGGAACAGGCGTACCGCACGCCGTCCACCTCCACCGGGCAGTCCAGTTTTATCGTGGCGGGGTCGTTGAGGCGGACCCGGTAGAGCCGGCGGTCGATTCTCCGGCCAAACACCATTCCGGCGGTGGTCTCCACGGCCTGGGCCTCCTTGGCAAGGCCGTTTTCAAAGCCGTAGCGGCAGATGCACCGGGCCCCGTTGCCGCACATCTCCCCCACGCTTCCGTCGGAGTTGAAGAACAGCATCTTGAAGTCGCCGCCCTGGTCCGCCGCCTCCACCACCATCAGCCCGTCGGCCCCGATGGACATGCGCCTGCGGCACAGCGTCCGGGCGATTTGGGGAATGGCCTCCAGGGGCAGGTGCTCTTCCAGGTTGTTGAGGATGATAAAGTCGTTTCCGGCCCCGTTCATCTTCCAGAATTTCATGGGTCCTTCCTCCTTGTCTGCTCTTCATTATAATCGCACTCTCCGCAAATGAACACCGGAGAATGTGCTGGAAACCTTGCAAAAAGTGCGGGTTCCGTTGGCCCCCGCCGTTGACACGCCCGCTAAAATGTGCTATATCCATATCAGGCGGGAGGGGAACGGCTTGGCCTCCGTACATAGGAGGTGACAGCGTGACGGTTCTGGAAACCCTGGCGTTGCTGAACCTGCTAGCCGTTGTGATCTTTGGCGTTATTAACGTAACGAAAAAGAAATAACCGGCCCCCCGCATAGGAAACCGGCATTTCTACAGATTTTAAATCTTGTGAGGAAGAGCCGGACCTGTGTGCTCAGGTTGCCCCTCTTGCCTTGATTATACCAGCCCTTCCCCGGGCTGTCAACCATAAATCCCGGAAAGGAGGCCCCGCCATGCCCCGTAAGAACGCCCGGAACACCAAGGGCCGCATCATCGCCGCCGCCTGGAAGCTCTTTTACGAGCAGGGCTATGAGGACACCACCATCGAGGACATCGTCTTTGAGTCCGAGACCTCCAAGGGCTCCTTTTACCATTACTTCGACGGCAAGGACGCTTTGCTCGGCACTCTCTCCAACGTCTTCGACGAGAAGTATGAGGCGCTGCGCCCCGCCCTCTCGCCGGAGCAGGACGCCATCGAGAAGCTGGTATTCCTGAACCATGAGCTCTTCGCCATGATTGACGGGGGCATCTCCCTGGACCTGCTGGCCCGGCTTCTCTCCACCCAGCTCCTCACCCGGGGGGAAAAGCACCTGCTGGACCGGAACCGGACCTATTTCAAGCTCCTGCGGAGCATCATCGCCGAGGGCCAGCGGGCGGGCCAGCTGCGGGCGGACCGGACCGTGAACGAAATCGTGAAGGCCTACGCCCTCTGGGAGCGGGCGCTGCTGTATGACTGGTGCCTCTGCGGCGGGGAGTACTCCCTGGTGGCCTATACGGACGCCATGACCCCCACGTTCCTGGAGAGCTGGCGGGGCTGAATCTGCATATGTCAAATATTTTTCCTAAAAACAGTACGGCTGAAAAGGCCTGCTGTTCCGCCGTTTTGTAGAAATGCCACAGAACGAGGTGTAGACTGCATTCTATACCTCGTTCTGTCTTTTATTCTAGTGAAAAGTATGCTATGATAGCACCCACTGAACGGAAAAGGAGAGAGATTTCATGTCTACCGCACAAATCTGCATCATGGGTACGATTATTCTGTACCTCTGCTTCGTCATCTTCACCGGGGTGATGATCGGCCGCCGCTCCAAGAAGAGCGCCGAGGGCTTCTACCTGGGCGGCCGGGGCATCGGCCCCCTGGTCACCGCCATGAGCGCCGAGGCCTCCGACATGAGCAGCTATCTGCTCATGGGCATTCCGGGCCTTGCGTACCTCTCCGGCGTGGCGGACGCCAGCTGGACCGCCATCGGCCTGGCTGTTGGCACCTACCTGAACTTCCTGCTGGTTGCCAAAAAGCTCCGCCGCTACAGCGTGAAGCTGGACGCCATCACCATCCCCAGCTTCATCTCCAAGCGCTATGGGGAGAAAAAGCCCGTTATCATGTGCATCTCCGCCCTGATTATTCTGATTTTCTTCGTGCCTTATGTGGCCTCCGGCCTTGCCGCCATCGGCAAGCTCTTCAACAGCTTATTTGGCTGGGACTACATGGCGGCGGTGATCATCGGGGCCATCGTCATTATCAGCTATACCTCCATCGGGGGCTTCAACGCCGTGGCCACCATGGACCTGATCCAGTCCGTCATCATGACCTGCGCCCTGGCCGTCATTGTGGTGTTCGGCGTGGTCCAGGCGGGCGGCATGGACGCGGTCATTGCCCACGCCCAGACCCTCCCCGGCTTCTTCAGCTTCACAGAGACTTATAACGCCGCCAGCGGCGCGGCGGAGCCTTACGGCTTCATCCGCATCGTCTCCATGATGGCCTGGGGCCTGGGCTACTTCGGCATGCCCCACATTCTGGTCCGCTTTATGGCCATCCGGGATGAAAACGAGCTGACCCTCTCCCGCCGCATCGCCGGGACCTGGGTGGTGATTTCCATGGGCGTGGCGGTGTTCATCGGCATCGTGGGCCACGCCGTCTCCGCCGCGGGCCGGGTCCCCTTCCTGGAGGGCAGCGCCACGGAAACCATCATCGTCAAGCTTTCCGACCTGCTGTCCACCTACGGCATCTTCCCCGCCATCGTGGCGGGCTGCATCCTGGCGGGCATCCTGGCCGCCACCATGTCCACGGCGGACAGCCAGCTGCTGGCGGCCTCCTCGGCCTTCTCGGAGAACATCGTCCAGGAGGTCTTCGGCGTGAAGCTGACGGAGAAGCAGACTATGCTGATTGCCCGGCTGACGGTGGTGGTCATCGCCGTCATCGCCCTCTTCCTGGCCTCGGACCCGGACAGCAACGTGTTCCAGATCGTGTCCTTCGCCTGGGCGGGCTTCGGCGCGGCCTTCGGCCCCGCCATCCTCTGCGCCCTCTACTGGAAGCGGAGCAACCGCCAGGGCATCATGGCGGGCCTGGTTGCCGGAGGCGTGATGATCTTCGTGTGGAAGTTCCTGGTGCGCCCCATGGGCGGCGCGCTGGACATCTACGAACTGCTTCCCGCCTTCGTGGTGGGCCTGGCGGCCATCGTGATTGTGAGCCTCCTGACCCCGGCCCCGGACGCGGGCATCGAAAAGCTCTTCGATGAAGTGAGGGAGAAGTAATTCCGGCGTGAAAGCCGCCCGGGGCGCGGTCCCGGGCGGCTTTTTGAATTTTCCCCTTGACAAAACCCGGTTCCCCCCGTACAATAGGGCCTGTTGAACGACGATGAAGGGAAAAAAGACGGGGATGTCCCGCCCTCAGAGAGCCGGCGGATGGTGCAAGCCGGCGGGGGAGCCCCTGTGCATGACTGGTCCCGGAGTCTCCCGCCCGAGAGGTAGGGCGGGGCGGTTCGCCCCCGTTACCGGGCCCCAAGGGCCGCGCATAAGCGGCTGAACAGGGTGGTACCGCGTGGACCCACGCCCCTGGCCGGTTTGGCTGGGGGCGTTTTTGTTGTTTGAGAAAGGAGAGAGGCCATGAGCGCAGGGTTTGGAATGGGTGGTTTTGCCAGCATGATGTTTACGATTGTCCCGATTTTCATCACGGTGATATTCGTGCTTGTCGTGGGCGGAATAATCCTGACTGTGGTCAGGGGAATCGGGACCTGGAGCAAAAACAACGCCTCCCCCCGGCTGACGGTATCCGCCCAGGTTGTAACCAAGCGGACGCAGGTTTCCCACCACCATCACCAGGACAGCATGAGTCATACCAGCACCGCCTATTACGCCACCTTCCAGGTGGAGAGCGGGGACCGGATGGAGTTCAGCGTCAGCGGGGCCGAGTATGGCATGCTGGCAGAGGGGGACCAGGGAAGCCTGACCTTCCAGGGGACCCGGTATTTGGGGTTTGAGCGGAGCTGAGGTTCTGCCGGGAGAATGGAAATCCCTGGGGGAATGGCCTGACCAGGGGGTCAGGCCCCACAAAGAGAGTTTCCCGGTCTACCGGAATGGTCCCATTATGGAAGTGGTCTACCGATAGAAGGGTGGGCCCCACAATGTCCTATTGGGAGAAGGGCAGTCCCGGAAGGAATGGGCCATGGGCAGCATGGAGGTTCCGGGGGAACGGGCCGCCGAGCACCCGCAAGGGGTACGCCGCCGCCGTAAGCGGCAAAGCCGCCAACGGCGGACGCAGGGCGGCGGCCCCTACAGGTCCGTTTATCGGAGCATCAGCGGCAGCGAAAAGAGGAGCTGGTCCATTCGATAACCACCAAAACTCCCGCTCAAACTACGCCGCGGGCTGAAGACTTGCGTACCCGGAGGAAGCACGCCTTGCGCGTCCCCCGTCTTTCGTCCCCCCGCAGGGGCGATACTTCTTTTTCTCTTTTGGACCGTGCACGGCCCGTTTTCTCTTTTTCTTCTGGCAAGAAAAAGAGAAAATGGGGGGTGCATTGCACCAGCCATCGCTGGTATCCAATCCCCCCCGCCCGAAGGGCAAGCAAAATCCCCCGCTTTGCAAAAGCGCCATAATCGCCATATTATCAATAAAAGGAGATCACACATGAAATACGATTTCACCGCCATAGAACAAAAATGGCAAGCCAAATGGCTGGAAGAAAAACCCTTCACCGCCGTCAACGGCGACAGAAGTAAGGAAAAATTCTTCGGCCTCATCGAGTTCCCCTACCCCTCCGGCCAGGGCCTCCACGTGGGCCACGCCCGGCCCTTCACCGCCATGGACATCATCTGCCGGAAAAAGCGGATGCAGGGCTTCAACGTCCTCTTCCCCATCGGCTACGACGCCTTCGGCCTGCCCACGGAAAACTACGCCGTGAAAAACCACATCCACCCCGCCAAGGTCACCCACGACAACGTCTCCAACTTCCGCAAGCAGCTTCAGATGCTGGGTTACTCCTTCGACTGGGACCGGGAGGTCAACACCACGGACCCGGATTACTACAAGTGGACCCAGTGGATCTTCCTCCAGATGTTCAAGAAGGGCCTGGCCTATAAGGCCTCCATGCCCGTGAACTGGTGCACCAGCTGCAAGATCGTCCTGGCCAACGAGGAAGTGGTGGAGGGCGTCTGCGAGCGCTGCGGCGGCGAGGTCATCCGCAAGGAGAAATCCCAGTGGATGCTGGCCATCACCAAGTACGCCGACCGGCTCATCGACGATTTGGAGGACGTGGACTTCATCAACCGGGTCAAAATCCAGCAGCGCAACTGGATCGGCCGGTCCGAGGGCACGGAGGTGGACTTCACCGCCACCAACGGCGACAAGCTGACGGTCTACACCACCCGCTGCGACACCCTCTTCGGCGTGACCTACATGGTCATTTCCCCGGAGCACCCCTATCTGGAGCAGTGGAAGGACCAGATTCAAAACTGGGACGAGGTAGCCGCCTACCAGGCGGAGGCCGCGAGAAAATCCGACTTCGAGCGGGGCGAACTGAACAAGGAGAAAACTGGCGTCCGCCTCCAGGGTATCGAGGCCGTGAACCCCGCCAACGGCAAGCGCGTCCCCCTCTTCGTCTCCGACTACGTCCTCATGGGCTACGGCACCGGCATCGTCATGGGCGTGCCGGGCCACGACCAGCGGGACTGGGACTTCGCCACGGCCTTCGGCCTGCCCATCGTGGAGGTGGTCCAGGGCGGCGACATTACGAAAGAGGCCTTTGTCCTCAAGGACGACACGGGCGTCATGGTAAACTCCGGCTTCCTCAATGGTATGACGGTAAAAGAGGCCATCCCCGCCATGAAGGAACACGTGACGAAGGAGGGCTACGGACGGCCTAAGACCAACTTCAAGCTCCGGGACTGGGTGTTCAGCCGCCAGCGCTATTGGGGCGAGCCCATCCCCCTGGTGAACTGCGAAAAGTGCGGCTGGGTCCCCCTGCCGGAGTCGGAACTGCCCCTGCTCCTTCCCGAGGTGGAGAGCTATGAGGTCACCGACACCGGCGAAAGCCCCCTGGCGAAGATGACGGACTGGGTGAACACCACCTGCCCGAAGTGCGGCGGCCCCGCCCAGCGGGAGACGGACACCATGCCCCAGTGGGCGGGCTCTTCCTGGTACTTCCTGCGCTATATGGACCCCCACAACGACAAGGCCCTGGCCTCCAAGGAGGCCCTGGACTACTGGTCCCCCGTGGACTGGTACAACGGCGGCATGGAGCACACCACCCTCCACCTGCTATACAGCCGCTTCTGGCACAAGTTCCTCTACGACATCGGGGTCGTCCCCACCAAGGAGCCCTACGCCAAGCGCACCAGCCACGGCATGATCCTGGGCGAGGGCGGAGAGAAGATGTCCAAGTCCCGGGGGAACGTGGTGAACCCCAACGACATCGTGGCCCAGTACGGCGCGGACACCATGCGCCTGTATATCATGTTCGTGGGCGACTTCGAGCAGGCGGCCATCTGGTCCACCGAGGCGGTGAAGGGCTCCAAGCGATTCCTGGACCGGGTGTGGAATCTGGCGGAGAGCGCCAAGGACGACCCCAATCCCTCCCCCGCCAACGAGGCGGTTCTCCACCGGACCATCAAAAAGGTCACCGGGGACATTGACAGCCTGAAAATGAACACGGCCATTGCCGCCATGATGACAGCGGTCAACGAACTGACGGCCAACGGGGTCACCAAGGGGGACATGCGGCCCCTGCTCCAGCTGCTGAGCCCCTTCGCCCCCCATATCACCGAAGAGCTGTGGGAGCGGTTCGGCTTCGCGGCGGAGACGGGGAAGATGTGCTGCCAGAGCCAGTGGCCCGTCTACGACGAGCGAAAGACCGTGGCGTCCGCGGTGGACTTCGCCGTCCAGGTGAACGGGAAGCTGAAGGGGACGGTCACCATGCCCACGGACAGCGAGGAGGCGGCGGTGGTAGAAGCCGCCCTGACGGTGGAGAAGGTGCAGAAGGCCACGGCGGGGATGCAGGTGGTCAAGACCATCTTTGTGAGAAATAGGCTGGTGAATTTGATTGTGAAGCCCCAATAACATTGGGGGGATTCAGCTATGATGATAGCTGGTCCATTTGCACCCCCCATTCTCTCTTTTGCGAAAAGAGAGAATGCGCCGTGCACGGTGGAAGAGAGAAAACGGAGGCGCGCAAGGCGTGCCTCCGTTTTTTTGAATGTCTCCAGTCCGCGGCGTGGTGCAAGCGGGGGATTTGGCGGTCGACGCATGGACTGTCCGGTCCTCCTCGCTGCCGCTAACCTAGCTGTGGACTGTGGGGCCTGACCCCCTGGTCAGGCCATTCCCCCAGGGACTGCCCTTCTCCCAATAGGACCTCCGCAGGGGCAGACTCCCCGCCAACCCTCAGGAATCCTTTTTCCCCTCCAGCTCAATCCTGCCATGCTTGGCCTCATAGGCCTCTACGGCGTCCCGGATTAAAATCAGAACCTGGCTGTTGGCGGAGCGCCCCTCATAGGCGGAAATCACATGAAGCTTGTGCAGTAATTGCTCGTCAATGCGGATGGTGTAACCTTTTGTTCCGTCTTTTCTCATAGCGTAACCTCAAAACAATTATAAAATGGTTGTGTTATATATTTACTTTACAACCGCTTTATGGTATGATGGGCGAAATGGTTGTATAATATAACCCAAACAACCAAAATATAACCGCAGAGGAGGCCGCTATGTCACACTATCAGAAAATGTATTCCGTCTTATTCAACGCCGTATCCGACGCGCTGGGGGAACTGGATAAGCTGAACATTGGCGCGGCAAAGGAATACCTCAAGGAAGCCCAATTCCACACGGAGGAAATTTACATGTCCCAGGACGGCGGAGACGCCGCCCAAGAGGAGAAAGGCGCCAAGGAATAAGGCGGCAAAGAAGAGGGCCCCGTCCATCGGACGGGGCCCTCTCTATTAGCGGCAAATCAGGGGGTCACTTCTTCGGCTCCTCGGACTCAAACACCGCCTTGGCGCTGGCGGCAAGACCCGCCAGGCCCTGGAGCTCGCTGGGAATGATGATCTTCGTCGCCTTGCCGTCGGCCACCTTCTGCATGGCCTCCAGGGCTTTCAGCTTCACTACCTGGTCGTTGGGGGCGGCGTCGTTCAAAAGCCGCAGGGACTCCGCCAGGGCGGTCTGGACCCGGGTGATGGCCTCGGCCTCCGCCTCGGCGGCCATGATGCGGGCCTGCTTTTCGCCCTCGGCCTGGAGAATCGCCGCTTCCTTGGCCGCCGTGGCCCGGAGGACGGCGGCTTCCTTCTCGCCCTGGGCCACCAGCACCTGGGACTCCTTCTGGCCCTGGGCCTGGAGGACGGATTCCCGGCGCTCCCGCTCGGCCTTCATCTGCTTTTCCATGGCGCTTTGGATGTCCTTGGGGGGAATGATGTTCTTCAGCTCCACCCGGTTGACCTTGATGCCCCAGGGGTCCGTGGCCTCGTCCAGGATGGCCCGCATCCGGGAGTTGATCACGTCCCGGCTGGTGAGGGACTGCTCCAGGTCCATGTCGCCAATGATGTTCCGCAGGGTTGTGGCGGTCAGGTTTTCAATGGCGTTCATGGGGTGCTCCACGCCGTAGGTATAGAGCTTGGGGTCCGTGATTTGGAAATAGATCACCGTGTCAATCTGCATGGTGACGTTGTCCTTGGTAATGACGGGCTGGGGCGGGAAGTCCGCCACCTGCTCCTTCAAGGACACCTTCTTGACCACCCGCATGACGAAGGGCACCTTCACATGCGGGCCCTGGTTCCACACGGTGTGGAACTGGCCCAGCCACTCCACCACATAGGCCCGGGACTGCTGGACGATATGGACGTTGGAAATGATCAAAATGACCAGCAGGACAATGACAACGGAAACAGGAATCCACCACATTATGTTCTTACCTCCACTTTCTCTGAATATTGGACCAGGAGCTTGACGCCCTCGATCTTCTGTACCTTCACCTGGGTCCCGGCGGGAATGACGGCGCCGTCGGCGCTGCGGGCGGTCCAGGTTTTGCCGTCCACGTAGACGGCGCCGGAGGCCCGGTCGTTGTCCACGGGCTCCGTGACCTTGGCCGTCATGCCCACCACCCGGTCGGAGTTGGTAGGGATACGGGGCCTGGTCATAAAGCGCCGGACCAGGGGCCGGGTAATCACCAGCGCCAGGGCGGACACCAGGGCGAACACCAGCACCTGGGTCGCCTCCGGGGAGAGCCCGCCCAGGGCCCAGCCGGACATGCAGGTGAAAAGCGCCGCCAGGGACCCGGCCACGAACCAGATGGAGATCATGCTCTCCGTGACCACCTCGGCCACGCCGAAGAGAACGATGGCCCCCAGCCAGAGCCAGATAAACATGCTCATAGAATGCCTCCTTTCCAATCGGCCTCAGCTTTCTTATTCAGTATAGCATATCCGCTATAGAAAAAGTGTTTCAATTCAGTAACAATTCACAAAGGGGGCCTGAACCCCTCCCGGCGGCAGTTGAAAAGGGCGGAAACTCCTGGTATACTAAGACGGCAGAATCGAAAAGGAGGGACTCCCTGTGACCTTAACCATCCCCTGCCTCCTGGGCTTAGAGGCCCTGGTGGCCGACGAGATCAAGCGCCTGGGCCTGGCCGGCGTCCGGGCGGAAAACGGCCGGGTCCACTGCGAGGGGACCCTGGCGGACATCCCCCGGCTGAACATCGGCCTGCGCTGCGGGGCCCGGGTGCTGATGGAGCTTGGGGAACCTTTCCCGGCCCCGGACTTTGAGGCCCTGTTCCAGGGGGTCCTGGCCCTGCCCTGGGAGGACTTCATCCCCCGGGAGGGGGAATTCCCCGTAAAGGGCTACTCTCTGAATTCCGCCCTCCACTCCGTCCCCGCCTGCCAGGCTATTGTGAAAAAGGCCGCCGCCCGGCGGCTGGGGAACGCCTACGGCTGCGAGACCCTGCCGGAGACGGGAAGCCGCTATCAGATTCAATTCGCCATCATCAAGGACCGGGCCTCCCTGTACCTGGACACCTCCGGCGAGGGGCTCTACAAACGGGGCTACCGGGCCCGGAATATGGGCGCGCCCCTGCGGGAGACTCTGGCGGCGGCGCTGGTGACCCTCTCCCGCTACCGGGGGAAGGACCCCTTCTGCGACCCCTTCTGCGGCTCGGGCACCATTCCCATCGAGGCGGCGCTCATCGCCAAGAACCGGGCCCCGGGCCTGGACCGGCGCTTTGCCGCCCAGAAGTGGAAGTCCATGGACCCCAAGCTGTGGATGGACGCGGCGGAGGAGGCGCAGGACAAGGAGTTTCACGGGCACTACGACATCTGGGGCGGGGACATCGACCCGGCGGCGGTGGAGCTGGCCCGGCACAACGCGGCCCTGGCGGGGGTGGAGGACTGCGTGCGCTTTGAGGAGGCGGACGCGGGGAAATTCCGCCGCGGCGGCGAGTACGGGCAGCTGGTGACGAACCCGCCCTATGGCGAGCGGCTGCTGGAAAAGGAGGAGGCGGAGGCGCTGTACCGGGCCTTTGGCAAGGCGCTGGAGGACCTGCCGCCCAAGTGGCGGGTGATTGTGCTGAGCTCCCACACGGAGTTCGAGCGGTGCTTCGGCCGCCCGGCGGACAAGAAGCGCAAGCTCTACAACGGGATGCTGAAATGCGACGCGTTTTTCTATGGGCGCTGAAAAAGGGGACGGGAATTTTCCCGTCCCCCCTTGCAACGGCGGAGAAAGTGTGGCATAATAGGAAAGGTCTATGCAGCGGTATCGAAGTGGTTATAACGGCCCTGACTCGAAATCAGGTGTACCCGCAAGGGTACCGTGGGTTCGAATCCCACCCGCTGCGCCAGCTCAGGAATTCCCCTTACCGCTGCGCTTCCCGCCCCGAAGGGGCGGAAAGCTCCGCCGGACGGGGAATTCCTTCGCCTTCACCCGCGAACCGCTTTGCTGGGTTCGCGGGTGATTTTTTTTGCGGGGGACGAAGGACGAGGGACGAGGGACGAGGGACGAAGGACGGGGGTAAGGGGGGGATGCCGCTTTGCTTCGCTTGCGGCGGCGGTTGTGGGATTTGTAGAAAATTCCTTGTGCAAAATAGGCGTTTTGTGGAATTTGGCGGAGGGCGCTTGACAAGGTTCACCTTTCCGGATATACTGCGGTCTGTAAATACTGGCTTGTATAAGTTCATGATCGGATGAGCGTTTCTACCAACTGCCGTAACAGTTGACTACAAGTTTTTGGGCCTGGCCCTGAAACTTGTGGTCTTTTTGTTTCGGCGGTTTTTTGTTTTCCCCCGCCGGCGGAGGAAGACCGCCGCTCTCCAATACCAGCGGACGCTTTGTGCGCACATGGCGGCTGCTCATGCGCTTATCCTGCCCGTATGATCTCACGCGGAAACCGCGTATTTGGGAGGTAACGCATGAGCAGTCTTTTTGTGAAAAACGCCTCGGCCATCGTCACCTGTGACGAACAGGATACCGTACTGGAAAACGCCGGTATTCTCATTCGGGACGGGGCCGTGGCCTATATAGGGGCTGAATCCCAGGAGGCGGACGAGGTCCTGGACGCCTCATGCTGTATTGTCTATCCGGGGCTTATCAATACCCACCATCATCTCTACCAGACCTTCAGCCGGAACCTGCCCCAGGTGCAGAACATGGAGCTGTTCGACTGGCTGAGGACGCTGTATGAGATCTGGAAGAACCTGGACGGCGATGCAATTTATCACAGCTCCGTCGTGGGCATGGGGGAGCTGCTGAAAACCGGCTGCACCACCGTCTTTGACCACCACTACGTCTTCCCCGGCGGGGCCGGGGACCTGCTGGAGGCCCAGTTTGCCGCCGCCGGGGACCTGGGGGTGCGGATGGCCGCCTCCCGGGGGAGCATGGACCTGAGCAAAAAGGACGGCGGCCTGCCTCCCGACAGCGTGGTCCAGACCGTGGATGAAATTCTCCGGGACTGCCGGAGGGCGGTGGAGAAGTACCACGACCCCCGGCCCCTCTCTATGCGGACAGTGGCCCTGGCCCCCTGCTCCCCCTTCAGCGTCTCGGCGGAGCTGCTGCGCCAGTCGGCCATTCTGGCCCGGGATCTGGGGGTACGGCTTCACACCCACCTGTGTGAGACGAAGGACGAGGAGCGTTACGTCCTGGAAAAGCACGGAAAGCGGCCCCTGGCCTATATGGAGGACCTGGGCTGGGTGGGCCCGGACGTATGGTATGCCCACGGCATCCACTTCAACGATGAAGAATTGAAGCTGCTGGCGGACACGGGCACGGGCGTCGCCCACTGCCCCATCTCCAACATGAAGCTCTCCTCCGGCGTGTGCCGGCTTCCCGAGATGCTGGAGCTGGGGGTTCCCGTGGGCCTGGCTGTGGACGGCAGCGCCAGCAACGACGGGTCTAATCTTCTGGAAGAGCTTCGAGCGGCCTATCTGCTCCATCGTCTGTGCTCCAGCGAGAAGGCCCCCAGCGGGTACGACCTGCTGAAAATCGCCACCCGGGGCAGCGCCCGGGTGCTGGGCCGGGCGGACATCGGCTCCCTGGAGCCCGGCAAGGCCGGGGACCTGTTTATGATCCGCCGGGACCGGCTGGAACTGGTGGGGGCGGACCTGGATGTCAAGTCCATGCTTGGCACCGTGGGCTTCAAGGGCCCCGTGGACGCCACGGTGGTGAACGGCCGGGTCGTGGTCAAGGACGGCCGCCTCACCGGCATCGACGAGGAAAAAGCGGTCCGAGAGGCCCGGGCCTGCTGCCAAGCGTATTTGAACCGCTGAGTGTATTTTGAAAATCACTCCGCGGGTCTCCCGCGGAGCTACGGGAGGAACACAGCATGAACGCTGATCGAAAAAGCACCCGCGAACAGGACCGGAAAATGGTCTATGAGCTGGACGGCCGTCCCAGCCTCTCCACGGCGGTCCCTCTGGGCCTCCAGCATGTGCTGGCCATGTTTACCTCGAACCTGGCCCCCATCCTCATCATCGCCGGGGTCTGCGGACTCTCCGGCGCGGACACGGTGACCATGGTCCAGTGCGCCATGTTCGTCTCCGGCCTCACCACCTTCATCCAGCTTTATCCCCTGCGCCTTGGAAGCAGGTACCAGGTGGGGGCGCGGCTCCCCATTGTCATGGGCACCTCCTTCACCTTCGTGCCCACCGCCTCCGCCGTGGGCGCGGCGGGCGGCATCGGGGCCGTGCTGGGGGGATGCCTGGCAGGCAGCTTAGTGGAGGTCTTCATGGGCTTCTTCTATTAAGTACATCCGCCGGTTTTTCCCGCCGCTGGTGGTGGGCTGCACGCTGGTGACCATCGGCGTAAACCTGCTGGGCATCGGCGTGGACTACTTTGCCGGAGGCGCGGGAGCGGCGGACTACGGGTCCTTGAAAAATCTGGCCGCGGCCTCCTTCGTGCTGGTCATCGTCATTCTCCTCCAGCGCTTTGGAAAGGGACTGGCAAAGAACGC
This sequence comes from uncultured Oscillibacter sp., assembly GCF_950073225.1. NCBI lineage: Bacteria > Bacillati > Bacillota > Clostridia > Eubacteriales > Oscillospiraceae > Oscillibacter > uncultured Oscillibacter sp. The sequence continues at coordinate 17,268 of NZ_CATMPS010000026.1, read as the reverse complement.
CGCCATTATGAGCTTTGCCGCCCTGTTTGTCACCTCCGGCCTGGAGACCATCGGCAACACCTCCGGCATCACCATGGCGGGCTTCAGTGAGCGGAACATCCTGGTCATGGGCCTGACCTTCGTCTTCGGCATCGGCGTGCCCGCCCACCCGGAGGCCGTGGCCCAGCTCCCCGGCTTCATCCGCTTCATCTTCAACGACGCGGTAACGGCGACCTGCATCGTGGCCATCATCGCCAACGTCCTTTTCCCCATGAAGGACGCGGCGGACATTGAAAAGGCCAAGGAGGCCATGCTGGGCTGAGGCCCGCAAAAAGCGGCCTGAGGGAGGAGTTCCTCCCTCAGGCCGTTTCCGCCTCCCGCTTGTCCATCCTCGCCAGGAAGAAGGCCAGGCCAAACCCGGCGGCGGCGCAGAGGGCGGAGAGGGCCATCTCCCCCGCTCCGGTGTACTCCGCGGGAATGATCACCAGGGTGGAGGCGATCACAAAGCCCAAAATCCCGTGGAAGGCCACGGCGTAGTGCCGCCGGAAGAACCAGGTCACCAGCCGGGCCAGCAGGGCGATGGTGAGAAACATCCCCGGCAGGGCGGCGGCGAGGACCAAAAAGTCCAGCCGCGCCAGCCCCTCCAGCATGGGCCGGTAGAGCCCCAGGGCCATCATGACGGAGGAGGAGGTCATGCCGGGGATGACCACCCCCATGCCCCACAGGGCGCCGCAGAAGTTGTACCACCAGAAATTCGGCTCCACCTGGACGTGGACCACCCGGCTGACGTAGAAAAGCCCCGCGAACACCGCCGCCGCGCAGAGGAGGAAGCTCCCCCAGGCGGAGGCGGAGCGGCCCTCCTTCCCCGCCTCCCGGAAGAGGGAGGGGGCCGTCCCCGCGATGAGGCCGATGAACAGCCAATAGGTCACCGCGTCGGAGAGGGTCATGGCGGCGGCGACGCCCTTGGCCACCCCCAGAAAGCCCGCCGCCCACCCCAGGCCCAGGGGGATCAGCATCCGCCAGTACCGGGGAACCGCCTTCCGCGGCCGGGTCAGCACCTCCATAAAGGGCCGGTAGATGCCGAACACCACCGCCAGCACCCCGCCGGAGACCCCCGGCAGAATGGCCCCCGCGCCAATCAGCGCGCCGCAGAGGAAGTCCCGGAGCCAGTGGGCCCGCCGCCGCTTCCGCTCGTCCATTCTCTCTGCCCCCCTCTCTGAACGCCTGAAATCTCATCGGAACATAATAGCAGTTTTGCCGGAGACTTGCAATCCGATTCTTGTTTTCCAGGCAAAAATTCTCCCGGTTTTTCAGGGTCTTTGTGGATTCCGCCGATAATTTTAAGGAGACGGAAGGAGTTTTCTGTGCCCTTCGCCGTTGACAGCGCCGGGCAAACCGTGTAAACTACAAAGCACTTCAACAATTGAAAACCGCAAAGACGATGAAGAGAAGAGTACGCCGGATGAACCGTCAAAGAGAGCCCCGAGAGGTGAAAAGGGGCACGGAGGGGCCGGCCGAACATGGTCTTGGAGTTGCGCCGCCGACTGCCCCAGGGGCATAGGCCGCGACGGGAGCGCCCGTGACAGCGCAGGAGTGTGCTGGCACTCTGCAAGGCCGCCTCCGCGAGGGGGTGCGCGAATCAAGGTGGTACCACGGCGCAGTTTTGCGCTCGTCCTTGAAGCTGAACGCTTCAAGGGCTTTTTTGTTTTCCTGTGAGTTTTCCGTAAAGGAGCATTGCAATCGTGAGCGAATCCATTATCCAAATCCGGTGTCTGACCAAAAATTTCGGCGGCGGGCCCCACGAGGTCCATGCCCTGAACGACATCAGCCTGGACATTCAGCCGGGGGAGATCTTCGGCATCATCGGCCTCTCCGGCGCGGGGAAATCCACCCTGGTCCGGTGCATGAACCTTCTGGAACGGCCCACCTCCGGCACCGTCCTGGTGGACGGGAAGGACATGACCGCCCTTTCGGAAAAGGAGCTCCGGCTCCAGCGGCGGAAAATCACCATGATTTTTCAGGGCTTCAACCTGCTGATGCAGCGGACCTGCCTGAAAAATGTCTGCTTCCCCATGGAGATCGCCGGGGTCCCCAAGGCCCGGGCGGAAAAGCGGGCGGAAGAGCTTCTCGACCTGGTGGGCCTTCAGGACAAGGCGAACGCCTACCCCGCCCAGCTCTCCGGCGGGCAGAAGCAGCGGGTGGCCGTGGCCCGGGCCCTGGCGACGGACCCCAAGGTCCTCCTCTGCGACGAGGCCACCTCCGCCCTGGACCCCACCACCACCGTCTCCATTCTGGAGCTTTTGAAGGACCTCAACGCCAAGCTGGGCGTCACCGTGGTGGTCATCACCCACCAAATGAGCGTCATCGAGGCCATCTGCTCCCGGGTGGCCATCCTGGACGGCGGCAGCGTCGCCGAGCTGGGGCCGGTGCAGGATATCTTCTCCAACCCCTCCACCGACGCCGCCCGGCGGCTGGTGTACCCCGGCGGAGCCAGCGTCTCCCAGTACCCCGTGGGTACCCGGGCCGCCCGGGTCTCCTTCAACGGCGGCACGGTGAACCAGCCCCTGATTGCCTCCCTTGCCATCGACTGCGGGGTGAAGGTCAGCATCCTGGGCGCGGACACCCGCAGCGTGGGCGGCCGGGCCACGGGGACCATGCTGCTGAGCCTTCCCGACGATCCCAACGAGGCCGCCAAGGCCCTGAGCTATATCCGTTCCCAGCCTTACATTACCGTGGAGGAGGTGGAGTACCGTGGCTGAGATTTTCACCGCCGCCTTTTGGGCGGAGTACGGCGGCATTTTGGCCGAGGGCGTCTGGGACACCCTGCTGATGACGGGCCTTTCCACCCTGCTGGCCTATCTCATCGGCCTGCCCATGGGCGTGGTCATGATTCTCACCCAGCCCCACGGCATCCGCCCGAACCGGGCCGTCAACGCGGTTTTGGGCTGGGTTATCAACATCGGCCGGTCCCTGCCCTTCATCATTTTGATGATTGCCCTGTTCCCCTTTACCAAGCTGGTGGTGGGCACGAAAATCGGCATCAAGGGCGCCGTGGTGCCCCTGGTGGTCTCCGCCGCCCCCTTCATCGCCCGGATGGTGGAAACCGCCCTCAGCGAGGTGGACGCGGGCGTCATTGAGGCGGCCCAGTCCATGGGGGCCTCCACCTTCCAGATTGTGTGGAAGGTCTACCTGCCGGAGGCAAAGCCCTCTTTGATTCTGGGAGGGTCCGTGGTCCTCATCGCCATTGTGGGCTACACCGCCATGGCGGGCATCATGGGGGCCGGAGGGCTGGGGGATCTGGCCATCCGGTACGGGCACCAGCGGAACGTCCCCTCGGTGATGTGGGTTACGGTGATTTTCCTCATCATTTTGGTCCAAGTCGTTCAATCCGTTTTCAGCCGCCTGTCGGTGCGCATCGACAAGCGTTTGAAATAAGGGCGTTCCCCCTTTCCCCTCCCACCCCCTCACGCGCGCAGAGAGGACGGAGGCCGGAGGGCGGGAAGCCTCCCATACCGAAGATCATTCGGAACAAGTCGTTGTTTTTAAATTGGAGGAACACAGTATGAAAAAGAAGATTTTCGCTCTCTCCCTGGCCCTGATTCTGGCCCTGTCCCTGGCCGCCTGCGGCGGCAAAGATTCCGGCGGCTCCGCCCCCGCGGACACCCAGCCCCCCGCAGATTCCGCTCCGGCGGACACCCAGGCCCCCGCCGACTCCGCCCCCGCCGAGACCGTGAAGCTCAGCGTCGCCGCCTCCCCCACCCCCCACGCCGAGATTCTCAAGCAGTGCGTGGACATCCTGAAAGAGCAGGGCATTGAGCTGGTGGTCAACGAATACTCCGACTACGTGGTGCCCAACACCGCCGTGGAGGACGGGGACGAGGATGCCAACTACTTCCAGCACGTCCCCTATCTGGACAACTTCAACGCCGAGCGGGGCACCCACCTGGTGAGCGTGGCCGGCGTCCACATTGAGCCCATGGGCCTGTACGCGGGCAACTCCGCCTCCCTGGACGCCATCCCCGACGGGGGCAAGGTCGCCGTCCCCAACGACCCCACCAACGAGGGCCGGGCCCTGCTGCTGCTGGAGGCCCAGGGCCTCATCAAGCTCAAGGACAGCTCCAATCTGGAGGCCACCCCCAACGACATCGCCGAGAACCCCAAGAATCTGGAGTTCGTGGAGCTGGAGGCCGCCAACGTCCCCGCCAACCTGGATGAAGTGGACATCGCCGCCATCAACTCCAACTACGCCCTGGGCGCCGGGCTGAACCCCGTGGAGGACGCCCTGGTCATCGAGGCCGCCGACTCCCCCTACGTGAACATCCTGGTGGTCAAGGAGGGCAATGAGAACAACGAGGCCGTCCAGGCCCTGGTAAAGGCTCTCCAGTCCGATACCGTCAAGGACTATATCAACAACACCTTCGGCGGCGCGGTGGTTCCGGCATTTTAAGCGAAACTGGTCAAGGCCCGGGAATGGCTCCCGGGCCTTGCTCTTTTTTACAGTCCCAGCCGCTGCCGGAGGGCTGCCAGGGCGCACAGGCAGGTCAGCATCGCCAGGGCCCCCGTGCCCCAGAGGAGGCTGTAGCTCACCGCCTCCTTGTCCTTCAGCCGCCCCGCCGCCGCGGAGGCGAAGACGTACAAAGAGACCAGGGCAAAGGCCACGGACAAAATCTCCGCCGCGTCCCGCCATCCCAGCGCCGCCGCCCCCAGATACAGCAAAAAGCCCAGGCCGGAGACAATGGCCCCCCGGTTCAGCCGCTTCACGCCCTGCAAAAGCAAGGAGTTTTTTCGCTTCATTTGTATACCCTCCGTTGATTATCCCTCAAACATTACAAATCGTTCTCATTTTTCGTAGCCGTTTACCATAACGTCCAGCACCCGGGCCGCGACGTTTCCCGCCACGCTGCTGCCGCCGCCGCCGTTTTCCACCAGAACCACGAAGGCATAGGGCGCGTCCTCGTTCCGCAGGAACCCGGCGAACCAGGCGTGGGGGGCCAGTCCCTCTCCCACCTCGGCGGTGCCGGACTTGGCGCAGAGGTCCATGTTGGGGAAGCGGCTCTTGCCGTAGGTCTTTTCCACATTCCCCGCCATCAGATCCGCCAGTTTTTCCGCCGTGCCCGCGCCGGCGAGGGTCCCCGTTTTGCGGGTCCAGCGGGGCAGGGAGGGAATCCCCAGGCCGTTTTTGGTCTTGAGAATCAGATAAGGCTCCGCCGCCCTGCCGCCGTTCGCGACGGCCCCCATGTAGACCATCAGGGCGCAGGGGTTCACCAGGTCCTTGTCCTGGCCCACCCCCGCCCAGCCCAGGCGGCCCTGGGTGAGATTCCAGTCAAAGGAACCCTTGGCGGTGGTCAGGCCGTCCAGACGGTAGGCGGAGGTAAGGCCCGCCTGCTCCGTGTACTTCCGCAGGGTTTCCGCCCCCAGCTCCACGGCAATGTCCGCAAAGGCGGCGTTGCAGCTGTTGGCAAAAGCGGCGGCGATGTCCTGCTTTCCGTGAACGCCGGAGCAGATGATGGTCTCCTCCCCGATTTGGACGGACCCGGCGCAGTCCCAGGTCCGGGACTCCAGGTCCGGCAGATTCTCCAGCGCCGCCGCCAGGGTGACGGTCTTGTAAACGGAGCCGGGGGTAAAAACGGAGGACAAGAAGCGGTTCACATAGGCCCCCTTCCAGCGGTCGTTGGTCTCAATGTCCTCCGGGACATTCAGCGGGTCGTAGCTGGGGGCGGAGACCATGCAGAGAACCTCCCCGGTCTTGTAGTTGTATACCGCCACCGTCCCGGCATGGCCGTTCAGGGCCTGATAGGCCTCATAATTGTACCGGGCGTCAAGGGTCAGGGTCAGCTCCCCGCCCCGCCCCGCGCCAAAGGCCCCGTTGATCAGATTCCAGCCCGTCATCCGGCCGGCAAAAGCGTTCAGCGCCCCAACCCCGATGTTCCCCTGAAGGTCCCCCACAGCGTGGAGCGTAGCCTTGCGGACCACCTCGCTGTCATAGTAAGTCCGCTCCCCGTTTTCCACGGAGGACAGCACATCCCCGTCCCGGTCCAGCACAGTCCCGGCGGTCAGCTGCCCCTGGGAGTTGTAAAGGTGGCGGTTAAAAGCGGCGGAAGCCCAGCTTCCCCCCTGGGTCAGATAGCAGAAGAGGAAAAAGGCCATCCCCGCCGCCAGCGCCAAAGCCAGCAGAAAGCAAACCACCGCCCGGTTTTCAATTTTCTTCATAAAAATCCCCCTTTCCCGCCCCCGTCCATCGTCCCCCGTCTCCCGTCCCCCCGTCCTTCGTCCCCCCGCAGGGGGTGGGGGATGCTCAAGGGGGAGCCCGCTCCCCCTTGAAGGAGGCGGAGGAAACGGAGCGGAACGGATGCCCGGCTTTCAGCCGGGCGGAGTGGAGCGCAGTTTTTGACGCCGGATGGCGAAGCTGGCATGCTCCCGGGTGTCCGTGGCCTTCAAGAAGGCCAGCAGCCCCCAGGCAGACATCATGGCGGACCCGCCGTTGGAGACAAAGGGAAAGGTCACCCCCGTCAGGGGCAGAAGGTCCACCGACCCAAACACATTCAAACAGGTCTGGAACACCAGCAGTGACCCGGCGGCGCAGGCGGCCAGGCAGTAAAAGCTGCTCCGCCCCGCCCGGCAGGCCCGGACCGTGAAGAACGCCAGGGCCGCAATGGCCCCCACGGCGAAAAAGGCAATCACCAGCCCCCACTCCTCGCAGAGCATGCCAAAGACCAAATCCGTGTCCGCCGCCGGAACCCGGTGGAGCCAGCCGTTCCCCGCCCCCATGCCAAGCAACCCCCCGGAGGCCGCGGCGGACATGGTGCGGGTCTGCTGGTAGCCCCGTCCGGAGGCGTCCGCCCAGGCGTGGCCCCAGGCGGCGAAGCGGTCCAGAATGTAGGGCTTGAACTTCACAATCAGCCCCGCGCCGAACACCGCCCCGCCGCAGATGAGGGAGAGGGTGGCGAAGTCCCCGGAGCGGAGGTAGGCCAGCACCAGGAAGGTGACAAAGAAAATCGCCGCCGTGCCGAAGTCGCTCATCAGCCCCAGAAGGCCCACACAGACCCCGGTGAGGACGATGAAGAGGGTCAGGTTCCGCTTGCGGAACAGCCGCTCCAGCGTGGCGGACCCGGCGAAGATATAGCAGATCTTCGCAATCTCCGAGGGCTGGAAGCTGAGGGGGCCCAGGGAAATCCAGTTCACCGCGCCGTACTTCCGGCTGCCCAGCACCAGCGTCACGGCCAAAAGGCCGATGGAGGCCGCCGCCATGACCCAGCGATTCCGCTGGACCCGCCCCAAGTCCCGGAGGAAGAGCCCCAGAGTCAAAAAGAGGCCCAGCCCCAGGATTACCGCCAGGAGCTGCTTAAAGAGGCTCCCCGGGGCGCTGGAGGCCGTTACCGCCAGGGAGAGGGTGGAGAGGAAGAAGGCGATGGTCTCCATCTCAAAGCCCACGCAGCGGCTAAGCCGCAGGACAGCGGCGTAGAGCCACATCACCGCCGTCAGCCCCAAAAAGGCCAGGGGAACGGCGGGGGAGGCCTCTCCCCCGGCGGCCACCATCAGCTGGACGCAGGCCAGGAGCTGGAACACCGTCAGCCAGAGGAAGGAGGGCCACATGGCGGCGGGGCGCTCCGCCCGGCGCTTTTCCGCCAGCTCCTCCCGCTCCTCCACGGTCTGGGGCAAAAACAGCAGCGGCACGCCCCCCAGGCTGATGGAGTCCCCCATTTTGACGGGGGCGGAGCCCTCCACCTTCTCGCCGTTGAGGAGGACGCCGCCCTTGGAATCCAGGTCGTAAAGGGTCCACTCCCCCTCCTCATTCCGGCACAGGGCGGCGTGCTGGCGGGAGACGCTGGGGTAGTTCAGCCGCACGTCGGCGCTCTTCCCCCGGCCCAGGATGTTCTCCCAGTGGGTGAGGGGCACGGAGCCCCCGCCGGGGAGGCTGAGCTGGCCCCAGGTCTCCGGCGTGTGGGGGAGGCGGAGGAGGGACCGGACGGCCCGGTAGAGGATGGCCCCCGCCAGGATGGGAAAGAGGAAGCGGACGAAGGCGGTATAGAAGGTCCCGGCGGCGGGGTATGCCGCCAGGAGCTCGGGTAAGGTCATGAACGGGCCTCCTTTCGGAGAGATGATAGTACAGCATACCATGGTTTTCGGAAAAAATCTACCGGAAATCAGAGCAAGGGGAGGGCGCGCCAAAAATTTCCGGCGCGCCCTTCACTTTTTCGGCGTTGTGCCGATATACTAAATAGAAATATGTACGCCCTGCGGCGAAAGGAGGCCCCGCCATGTCCGGCATGCAAGTGAACAGCACCGCCGCCTCCGCGGCCTCCTCCTGGCAGGAACGGAGCGCCCCGGAAGCCTCCCGTGAAAAGGAGGACGCCTCTCTCACCATCTGCGAGATGATGAAGGAGGCCCGGGAAAAGGCCGACGCCGCCCGGGACAAACTCAATTCCATCAAGCCCAAGCCCCGCTATGGCGACGCGCCCATGGAGGCGTACGCCCGGCTGGCCCGGGCGAAACGGTCCTCGGAGGTTAACGCCGCCGCCGGATTCGCCCGGCGGCAGATTGTCCGCCTCCAGAGCGCCAAGCGGACGGACCCGGACAACGCCAAGCGGATTCAGGCCGCCATCAACCAGCTCCAGAAGGCCGTCCAGCGGGCGGGGAAGAAGAACCGGGACCTGGAGCGGGAGCGCGTCGCCCAGGCCCGGCAGAAAAAATTACAGCAGGAGAAGCGGAGCCGGGAGGCCCGCCGCCAGAAGCAGGAGCTTTTGCGCAAGCAGGCCATGCGGCGGATTCGGGAATCCGGCTATCTCCGGGAGGCGGAAGTGGACAATCGGATGCAGGCGCACATCGCCGCCGTGGACATGGAACTGCGGGAACAGGCCCAGAAGCTGGCCTCTTCCTTCCAGCCCTCCATGGAGCTGGTGGCGAAGCAGTATGCCGCGGACAGCGCCGCCATGGCGCTGCCGGAGGAGCTGCCCGCCGCCCCCGCCAGTGGGGAAATTGATTTGCAGGCGTAAGCCAAGTTTATGCGATTGAAGGAATGAACCGGCATGAGAATTGAAAACGCACTCCAGGCCCGCCCGGAATACCGGAAAACCACGGCCTCAGCCACACCGTCAAAAACCTTCGGGCAGGTGATGCAGACGGCCAAAGCCCAGGACCGCTACGTCCCCAGCACCCCGCAGCCCCGGTCGGAGCCGGAGTTTTCCCTGGCGGAGCGGACGTATTATGGAAGTGTTACCGTCAGCAACGCAACCCAAGCAAAGCTGAAGCAGTTGGCGGAAATAGATCGGCAAGCCGACTACACCGGCATGAGTCCGGAGGAAATCTATGCGGAAATCTGGAACCGCTATGATGAAGCCTTTGGGGGAGATATGATCGCCATTAAAGGCTATATCGCCGGACCCGCAGAATGGTGTGTGGTTAATAACCAGTTTTGCGACGAAGTTACGCGCCATATTTTCAACCCCGCCATAAATGCCGCCTGGAAAGAGGGCTTGGAACTGGACGGCAGACCGTATACGGAATGGACCTATGAGGAAAAAACCGCCCTGGACCGTTCATGCAGGGAGAAAGCGGACAAGGTCGTTTTTGACGCTAAGATGAAGGTTTTGGGTTACGATGGAATGAGCTTTGATGAACGGGAAGCGGCAATTCGGGAGAAATATGCTGGCAAAAATACAACCATAGATTTTTTAAAAATGCAAAATGAACTACAAGAAACCGGCGTCCTAAACAATAAGATGGGGTGGGAATCGGCACGTCTCTACCGCGCCATGCTGGAGGTCCAGCTTGAAGATCTCTTTAATCCGAACAGCATTTCTGCGGTTGGATACGAAAAGCATTCTCTCATGACGGCGGATCAATGGTACCGTGTGGCGGACCAGCCCTTTGACACGGCCCAATTCGCGGCCGCAATGAAGGACAATTTGCACCGAGTCAGCGGCCATAACGGCTGGACCGAGGACTACGTGAAGCTGCTGGAGGGGCTCTTTGACCACTTTATCACCGGAGCGGCGGACGACGGCCTGGACTCTCTGCTGGATGCGGCCATTGAATAACAAACGGCGGGACCCCTGGGGGCCCCGCCGTTTTTATGTGCTCTCGCCGCTCTCCGGCTCTCCCACCGTCACCTCCACGGGAAGGCCGTTGACCTCCACGTCCTCCCCGGCGGGAATGAGGAGGTACTTCCGCCCGTCGATGACCCGGGTTTCTACCAGATAGCTGTAGGCCGGGTCCAGGGAAATAGTGGCCTGTTCCGTCTTCACGTCGAAGCGCTTGACGTCGATGAGGTTTTCCGGGTTCAGCGCCGCGCCGCCGAAGGCCTCGCCGCACTGGGCCTGGAAGGCCGCCGCCCGCTCCTCCGCCACGCCGCACTCCCGGAGGATGCCCCCGATCTCCCCGGCGGAGAGGGCCAGGGGCTCCGCCTCCTTATCCTCGCGGTTCGCCTCGATTTTCTCCAGCAGCCGCCCGTGGACCGCCTGGACCACCTCCAGGCTGCACGCGCCCTCCAGCGCCCCGGAGAGGGCCCCCTGGAATGCCTCCTTCTGCTCGGCGGCGGACATGGGGGGCTCCGTGCGGAAGACGGCGTCCAGGAACTCCTGGTGAATCTGGTCCGGCTTCCGGGAGTAGAAGAGGGCGTTGTAGATGTTCGCCGCCCGGTCGTCGAAGGCGGGGAAGAGGAAGCCCAGCTCCGGGGCGGAGACCACCTGCCCGGCGGCGCAGCTGTGGAACTCGTTTTCCCCGGGGAAATAGCCCAGCTCCATTTTGCAGGTTTTCACCGGGCAGATGCTGCATAGGATGTAGGAGAAAACCTCGTCCGAGCTGTCGGGGTCGGCTTCCCCGTCCCGCCCCCGGCGGGGCACGTCGTAGGCGTCGTGGGCCAGGAGGATTAAATAGTTGCTGTCCCCCATGTCCAGGGCGTCAATCACGGCGCGGTAGAAGGTTTCCCGGATTTCCCCGTCCTTCAGCCCGGACTCCCGGAGGGCGGAGAGGAGGCGGTGCTCGTCGCTGTCCATCACCTGGGCGGTGGAGAAGACCACGTCGATGAGGTGCTTCCCCAGGGTGCCGGAGAGGGATTTTTTCAAAAGGCTTAAGTACTTCTCCGCCTCCTCCAGGGGCATGTTCCCCAGAGACTCGTCCAGATAGGAGATGATCTCCCGGCTGGAGCCGTTGACATAGCAGCCGTAAACCCGGCTGACGGCGGATTTCTCCGGCCGGAAGCGGCGGCGGAGCTCGCTGACTTCTTTTCCGTTCATAGCGTTACCTCGCAGTTTGGCGGCGGAGCCGCCGGGATGTTCCGACAGTGTTGTCAAACATCTATTCTACTGGAAATCGGCGGAAAATGCAACCGCTTTTTTCACCCCGGCCCAAAGGTGTAAATTTCCTGTAAAGAACTCCGGGATTCCTTGCGGAAGGGGCCGGTTTTGTGCTAAGATAGGCCATATTTCCAATTTCGTTTCAAGAGGGGGCGGAGCGCGTGGGCAGGCTTGGACATTGGAGGGACCGGATGGGCCGGACCAAGACCGTCCTGGGCGAGAAGGTCCGGGAGGCCCTGGCCTCCGTGCTGCCCATTACGGCCATTGTGCTGGTCCTCTGCCTCACCGTGGCCCCCCTGCCGGTGGACGCGCTGCTGGCCTTCCTGGCGGGGGCGGTGCTGCTGATTCTGGGCATGGGCTTTTTCACCCTGGGGGCGGAGGCCGCCATGACCCCCATCGGCGAGCAGGTGGGCGCCCACATGGCAAACTCCCGGAAGGTCTGGGTCATTGTCTCCGTCAGCTTCCTCATCGGCGTGGTGGTCACCATCTCGGAGCCGGACCTCCAGGTCCTGGCCTCCCAGGTCCCCGGCATTCCCAACGCGGTGCTCATCGGGGCCGTGGCCGCCGGAGTGGGGGTCTTCCTGGTGGTGGCCCTGCTGCGCATCCTGTTTCAGATTTCCCTCCAGTGGCTGCTGGTGGGGTCTTACGCCGCAGTCTTCCTCCTGGCGGCGTTCTTCGTGCCGGGGGACTTTCTGGCGGTGGCCTTCGACTCCGGCGGCGTCACCACCGGGCCCATGACGGTGCCGTTCATCATGGCCTTAGGCCTGGGCGTTTCCTCCATCCGAAGCGACGAGAACGCCGCCCAGGACAGCTTCGGCCTGGTGGCCCTGTGCTCCGTGGGGCCCATTCTGGCGGTGCTGATTCTGGCCATGCTGTTCCCCGCCTCCGGGGCCTACAGCCCCTCCGCCATGCCCCAGGCGGCGGACAGCCGGGAGCTGGGGGGCCTGTTCCTCTCCGCCTTCCCGGAGTACGCCGTGGAGGTCTTCAAGAGCCTCTTCCCCATCGCCGCTTTCTTCGGCCTGTTTCAGGTAATCGCCCTGGGGCTGAAGCGGAAGAAGGTCTGGAAGATCGTCATCGGCCTCCTGTATACCTACATTGGCCTGGCCCTCTTCCTCACGGGGGTCAACGTGGGCTTTCTCCCGGCGGGCACGTACCTGGGACGGCAGATCGCCGCCCTGCCCTTCAACTGGCTGCTGGTGCCCACCGGCATGCTGATGGGCTGGTTCATTGTCCAGGCGGAGCCAGCGGTTCACGTGCTGAACCGCCAGGTGGAGGAGATTACCTCCGGGGCCATCCCCGGCGGAGCCATGAGCGCCAGCCTCTCCATCGGCGTGGCGGCGTCCATCGGCCTTGCCATGGTGCGGGTGCTGACGGGGGTGTCCGTCTTCGCCTTTTTGGTGCCGGGGTATCTTCTGGCGGTGGTCCTCAGCTTCTTCGTGCCGAAGATGTTCACCTCCATCGCCTTCGACTCCGGCGGCGTGGCCTCGGGCCCCATGACGGCCACGTTCCTGCTGCCCTTCGCCATGGGGGCCTGCGAGGCCCTGGGGGGCAGCATCGTCACCGACGCCTTCGGGGTCGTCGCCATGGTGGCCATGACGCCGCTTTTGACCATCCAGCTCCTGGGCCTTGCCTACCAGTGGAAGCTGAAGGCCCAGCTGGCCCAGGCGGCGGAGGACGAGGAGATCATCGACCTTGGGTATTGAGTTTACGCGCGAAAGCGCTTTGAGAGGGGAGGCCCGCCTGTGGACAGAGCCGTTCTCATGATTGTCATCACGGACCGGAGCCGGGGCGGGGAGTTCGCCGCCTGGTTCCAGGCCCAGGGGGCCACGCTGGTGCTCTCCGCCCTGGGCCAGGGCACCGCCGCCACGGAGGTGCTGGACTACCTGGGGCTGGAGGCCACGGAGAAGGCGGTGCTGCTGCTGGCGGCTCCCCGGTCGGGGCGGCTGGTGCGCAAAGCGGCCCGGGAACTGTGGCTGGACGTGCCGGGGCGGGGCATTTTGATGGCCGTGCCCATTTCCAGCGTAGGCGGGGCCCGGGCCAGGGACTATCTGCTGTCATGGCAGGGGGAGGAGGACGACATGGATAGGGAAATCACCCACGAGCTCATCGTGGTCATCGCCAACCGGGGCCACACGGACCAGGTGATGGACGCCGCCCGCTCCGCCGGAGCCGCCGGAGGCACCACCATCCACGCCAAGGGCACCGGGACGGAGCTGGCGAGAAAGTTCTTGGGCGTGTCCCTGGCGGCGGAGAAGGAGATCGTCTTCATCCTAGCCAAGGAAGCGGCCCGGAAGCCCATTATGAAAGCCGTCATGACCCAGGCGGGGATGCATACCAAGGCCCAGGCCGTGGTCTTCTCCCTGCCGGTGACGGACCTGGCGGGACTGCGGCTGCTGGAAGAGGACGGGTGAGGAAGCTCCTCGGGCCGGCCGATGCATGGCTGGAGGAATGGACTGACCAGGGGGTCAGGCCCCGCAGGAGGGTTTTCCCGGCTGCCGGAGCGGCGGCGTTTTGAGATTGAGAAAAGAGGCCCGGCGCTGTTTTGCTCCGGGCCTCTTTCGTTGCCGTCGCTCCGGCCCGGTCTATCGCCAGACTGTCAGAGCGTGTTAAAGTTCTTTGGATACTTTCTTTCAAGAAAGTATCAGGTCACCAGCAGCACCACATACCCCGCGTAGAGCCCCAGCATCAAAACGCCCTGCCAGCGGTAGAACCGCTCCGTCACCAGGGGCGGAATCACCGCCACGCAGCAAAGCAAAAGGCAGGCGGGCATATCCAGCAGCGTGGTCTGGGCCCCGATGGTCAGCGCCCCGCCGCTGACGGCGGAGCACACCGGGAGAATCATGGTCAGGTCAATGACGTTGGCCCCGATGATGTTCCCCACGGACATGGACGCTTCCTTTTTGGCGATGGCCGTCAGGGTGGTCACCAGCTCGGGGAGGGACGTGCCGATGGCCACCATGGTGACGCCGATGATGCTGGCGGGGACCCCCATCAGCAGGGCCAGCTCGCTTCCGTAGTTGATCAAAAGCTGGGAGCCGGCGACAATGGCCGTGATGCCCAGGACGAAAAGGAACAGCTTTTCCACCATCTGCCGCCGGGAGACGGTGCGGCCCTTGTGGCGGGCCTCCCGGTTTTCCGCCATGCCGCTTTTGGCGTCCCGGAGGTTGCTCCAGAGATAAACGCCGAAGATGACAAACAGCGTCAGCCCCGGCAGGGCCTTCAGCACGCCGCCCCGGCTGAGGACCAGCAGCAGCGCCGCGCCAAGGACCATCAGCAGGGCCTTAAGCTGGAACTGCGCCCGCTTCACCGCCGAGGGGATGCACACCAGGGAGATGCCCAGGATAAGCCCCAGGTTGGCCGTGACGGAGCCCACGGCGTTGCCCACCGCCAAATCCACCTCCCCCTGGAGGGTTCCGGTGAGGGAGACCGTCAGCTCCGGCAGGGTGGTGGCCAGGGAGACGATGGTGGCCCCGATGATGAACCGGGGCACGCCGGTGGCCTCCGCGATCCACACGGCCCCGTCCAAAAACCAGTCGCCGCCCTTGATGATGAGGAGCAGGCCTAAGAGAAACAAAAGAACCGTGATCCAAATTTCCATACAATCCACCGCTTTCCAAAAATTCAGCGAGACCTCTATCCTCCGGGGCAGCGCCGGAAACCCGGCAGTTGTCCCACAGGATAAAAGTCTCGCTTTTCAGCGGGCCCGGATGGCGGTGAACCATCGTGATGACGAGCCGCGCCACGTTGAAAACGTAAGCTACTCCCTTTTACGAAGCCATGAGCTGTGAGACCACTATATGGAATCATACACGTTTTGTCAACGCTAACTTTGCCGGAATTTGGCGGGCGCAGGTTGTAATATTAAATGCGAAAGAACACGAAGCCCCACGAACGGGGCGGTTCGGTTCTATCGCATTTATTTTTTTATACCACAACCGGGCCGGAAAATCAAGCGGGAGGGCGAAAAGATGAAGAAAAAATGGGAAGTGCGCTATTTCGTGACGGCGGTTGCCAGCGTTCCCGTGTATAAGGCGTACAGCAAGACCGAAACTTACCGGCAGGCCGCGAAAGACGGCTGGGGAACCGTGTACCGCGACGAAAACAACGCGCTGGTTTGCGACGAAGATTGCGCCGCTGACCTCTACACGAAGAACGGCGGCTATTTCGGTATTCGCTCTTGTGATGAAATCATCACAAAGGAAATGCCGAAACAAGCGGAGTGCGCCGCGATCATCGTAAGCGATTCTTGCGGCTTTACCTTTTGGGCGGAAGATTTCAGCCAGATTCACATTTTCGCAACCTACGACGAAAACGGGGCTTTCTTGGGGTATGCCTTGTAGCGTCGAATTCGTACAACGTCCGCAACGTCAATTCCTCCGGCGCGATGAACTGGAACAACGCGTACAACGGCAACAGGGGCGCGCGCCCGCTTTGGTGGAACACCGCGAACGAGTAAGCCGCAAGGCCGAAAGCAGAGGACCACTATCAAAGGAAGGTATATCCCGCCGCCGCGGTGAGAGAGCGGGGGTAAATACAAGATTGGTGAAGCAAGGCCCACGGGAACCGGCTTCCGCCCCGCGGCGGGCGCGCCGCGGGGTCCGATGATGAAGCGTTGTCTATGGCGCATTGCGCCCGCCGCAACGCCGATTCTATACACGGCAAGGAGTTTCCATTTATGGAGCAAGTAAGCGATTTTCAAACGACGACGCGCCCACGTGGGAGGACGTGACGCAGGCCGTCAACAGCGGAAGCAAATTCTTTTTCAGCAACACCACAAAGACCGCCGCCGAATGGGGCTTCAACTTCCGTATCAAGGTACATCGAAACGCCCACCGTCGTGGAAAATCTGCTGGCAATCGGGATTGACCCGACCGTTGTTGAAGCAGAGGGCGACCCGGAAAACAACAATTAAACCCGTCCGATTCGGACAAAAACAAAGCCCGTCGGGGAATGCCCCCGGCGGGCTTTTTGTGTTGGCGGCTATTCGTGCGGAATGGTTATGCGCTTGAATTTCGCCTTAATTTCGGATTGAACTAAATTTATTCGGTATGGGATAAGGTCATTTAGCATAAATGCCTTTTCTGCTTCAAATTCGGCTTGCGTCCTGATTCTATAAAATCCGGGCTTTTCCGGGTCCTCTATGCGCTGAAAACAACCGTCGGATTCGGCTTCTTCCGGGGTATTCCACCGCGTCCAGTTGGACCGCATTTCGTCGTAAAGCTTTAGGCGCTTTATTTGCTTTTTCAAAAGCTTTTCGCCGTATTGTGAAATATTAGATTGCTTTATCAATTTGTTATAGCATTCAACACCGCACTTCAAAGAAAATCCGTCGTCAAAATGAAGAACAAACACGTTGCGAATATACGTCCCGCAATGTTCGCAACATATACCCGCGTTTTTGGGAAGCTGATAATATTCAACCCACATTATAAGACCCCCTTTTTGTAGAGGGGCGGCGGAGCGCCGCCCCGGTCAAGTATCAGCAGACGAACACGCCCAGCGGGGAGCCGTTCGCGGACCGCCAGCCGCGGCGGTGAATGTCGGACAGGCGGACCCGTTCGGGCCGGTCCGGGTTGTAGTCCCAGCGGACAAGGGCGAACACGCCGCCGCGGAGAACTACGCCGTCGGGAACATCGACGAAACCGACAACCGTCCCCGTTTCGAGCGGGAAGCAGGCCCCGCAATTCCGTTCGACGGGCTGACCGATCATCACGATCACGGAACCGTCGTCGGCGGGCTGGGAGATCGTCACGATCTTAGAGGGGGCCGCGTCCTCCGCGGCTGGAGCGGAGGCGGATTCCTCCGCGGGTTCTTCCGGCTGAACCTCACGTTCGGCGCGGAAAACCGGGGCCATAGAATAGCGATAAGGAATGATATATTCGCCGCGTTCGTCGCTGAACAGCTTTGTCCGGCGGGTTTTGCCGTTCCGCTCAAACGTCACGGTTTTGTCGGTGCGCTTCACGATCTTGATGGTGAAAACGCAGTTGTGGTCACA
>NZ_CATMPS010000025.1:0-41737 GCF_950073225.1 uncultured Oscillibacter sp. | reverse complement strand
GGGCCGCCCGCCCCGGTACGGGGGCAGGGCCGGGCCCAAGCCCCCCCGCGGCGAGGGCCGGGACAAGGGCGGGGGGCGCTGAGGTGCCGCCCCGGACGAAAGGGCCCCGGGGGCCTATCCATTTCCATAAAATTTCTCCGATCCCGAGTCCGTCTGAAAGCCGGCGGCGGGTGCGCCGGTTTTCAAACGGGCTTCTGGAGAGGAACAGAACGAGGTGTTTTATTTGGCTATTGAAAAATACAGAGTCCACGAGGTGGCGAAGGACTTCGGCCTGCCCACCAAGACCATCACGGAGATCCTGACCAAGTACGGCGCGGCCCCGAAGAACCACATGCAGGTGCTGACGGACCGGGAGCTGTCCGTTATCTTCGACCGGCTGACCCAGGACCATCCTGTCTCCGATATCCAGGTGATTTTCCAGGAGACCTATCAGGAGGCGAAGCCCGCCCCGGCGGCGGTGTCCGCCCAGCAGGCGGCTTCCGCCCAGCCCCCCGCCCAGGCGGAGGAGAAAAAGCCCGCCCAGGGCCAGCAGGGCAAAGCCGCCGCCCAGCAGGGGGGCAGGCCCGCCCCGGCGGCACAGGGCGCCCAGGGCCAGAAGGGCGGACAGAACAAGCCCGCGCCCCAGCAGCAGCCCCAGCAGAATCAGCAGCCCGTTCAGCGGCCCGCCAGCCGGGTGCCCCAGAAGAAGATCGTGGACACCCGGAAGGGCGGCGACGTGAACCTGGCCAAGTACGACGAGCGCCTGGAGACCCTGGGCGGCCAGCAGGGCGAGCGGATGCAGCGCCAGCAGCGCTCCGGCCGGGAGAAGGTCCAGGGCCGGAATCAGCGCCGGGGCGGACCCGCCTTTTCCAACAAGCGCCGCCAGGACGAGGCGGAGAAAATGCGCCGCCTCCAGCTGGAGATCGCCAAGAAAGCCCCCGTCAAGGTCCAGATTCCCGACGAGATTTCCGTGGGCGAGCTGGCCAGCCGGATGAAGAAAACCGGCGCGGAGGTGGTCAAGGCCCTGATGAAAAACGGCATCATGGCCTCCCTGCCCCAGATGATCGACTTCGACACCGCTTCCTTCATCGCCGAGGAAATGGGCTGCAAGGTGGAAAAGGAAGTCGTGGTCACCATTGAGGAAAAGCTCATCGACGTGTCCGAGGACAAGGCGGAGGACCTGGTTCCCCGGGCCCCGGTGGTGGTGGTCATGGGCCATGTGGACCACGGCAAGACCTCCCTCCTGGATACGATTCGGAACACCTCCGTGGCCTCCGGCGAGGCCGGCGGCATCACCCAGCACATCGGCGCCTACCAGGTCCAGGTGAATGGAAAGCCCATTACCTTCCTGGACACCCCCGGCCATGAGGCCTTTACCTCCATGCGGGCCCGGGGCGCCATGGTGACGGACATCGCCATCTTGATGGTGGCGGCGGACGACGGCATCATGCCCCAGACCATCGAGTCCATCTCCCACGCGAAAGCGGCCAACATCCCCATTCTGGTGGCGGTCAATAAAATCGACAAGGAAAACGCCAACCCGGATAAGGTCATGCAGCAGCTGACGGAGCACGGCCTGGTCCCCGAGGACTGGGGCGGGGAGACCATCTGCTGCAAGGTCTCCGCCAAGAAGAACATCGGCATTGAGAACCTTCTGGAAAACCTGGTGCTTCTGGCGGAGATTCAGGAGCTGAAGGCCAACCCCAACCGGGCGGGCCAGGGCACCGTTATCGAGGCGAGGCTGGACAAGGGCCGGGGCCCCGTGGCGACCCTGCTGGTCCAGAACGGCACCTTGAAGCAGGGGGATATCATCATCGCGGGCACCGCCGTGGGCCGGGTCCGCACCATGCTGGACTATAAGGGCAACCGCCTCGCCGAGGCGGGCCCCTCCGTGCCCGTGGAAATCGCGGGCCTCAGCGAGGCCCCCACCGCCGGAAGCCCCTTCTTCGCCGTCAGCGACGAGCGGATGGCCCGGGAGCTGGTGGAGCAGCGCAAGGCCGAGGAGCGGGCGAAGGCCGCCGCCCCGGTGCAGAAGGTCAGCCTGGAGAACCTTTTCGACCAGATCCAGGCGGGCGAGCGGAAGGAGCTGGCCCTCATCGTCAAGGCCGACGTTCAGGGCAGCGTGGAAGCCGTCAAGGCGTCCCTGGAAAAGCTCTCCAACGAGGAAGTGAACGTCCGGGTGATCCACGGCGGCGTGGGCGCGGTGAACGAGTCCGACGTCATGCTGGCCTCGTCCTCGGGCGCCATCATTGTGGGCTTCAACGTCCGCCCCGACGCGGCGGCGCGGGACGGCGCGGCGCGGCAGAACGTGGATATGCGGATGTACCGGGTCATTTATGACTGCATCGACGAAATCACCGCCGCCATGAAGGGCATGCTGGCTCCCAAGTACCGGGAGGCTTTGCTTGGCCACGCGGAGGTCCGCCAGACCTACAAGGTTTCCGGCGTGGGCACCGTGGCGGGCTGCTATGTCCAGGACGGCAAGATCGTCCGCAACTGCTCCATCCGCCTGGTCCGGGACGGCATCGTCATCCACGAGGGCGTGCTGGGCTCCCTCCAGCGGTTCAAGGACGCCGCCAAGGAAGTGGCCAGCGGCTACGAGTGCGGCCTGACCATTGAGAAATTCAACGATATCAAGGAAGGCGATATCGTGGAAGGCTATACCATGGAGGAAATTCCTCAGTAAGGACATGATAAAGGCGGCGGTGTCACCGCCGCCTTTATTAAAAAAGGAGAACGCCTATGGCATCCAACCGAATCCACCGCATCAACGACGAAATCCAGCGGGAGCTGGCGGACCAGCTCCGCAATTTGAAGGACCCCCGGGTCTCCGGCACCGGCATGGTGTCCATCACCCGGGTGGATACCACCAACGATCTGCGCTATGCCCGGGTCTATGTCAGCGTGCTGAACAAGGACCAGGAGAAGGACGTGCTGAAGGGGCTGAAATCCGCCTCCGGCTTCCTTAGGCGGGAGCTGGGCCATGCCCTCCAGCTTCGCTATACGCCGGAGCTCCAGTTTATCGGCGACGACTCCATCCAGCACGGGGCCCATATTTTGGAGCTTCTGCGTAAGGAAGAGGAGAAGGACGCGGCCCGGGGCCCCGGGCCGGAGGAGGAATGACCATGCTCACCATACAGGAAGCCGCCGGGCGGCTGCGGTCCTTTGACAACGTGCTGATTCTCACCCACGTCCGGCCCGACGGGGACACCGTGGGCTCCGCCGCCGCGCTGTGCGCGGGTCTGCGGGCCCTGGGAAAGACGGCGTACCTGCTGCCCAACCCGGAGCTGACGGACACGGCGGCCCCCTACTTCCGGCCCTACGCCGCCCCGGCGGATTTTCAGCCGGAGCGGGTGGTCTCCACGGACATTGCCGCGGCGGCGCTGTTCCCGGAGAACGCCAAGCCTTACGCGGAGCGGGTGGATTTGGCCATTGACCACCACCCCTCCTTCGAGGGCTTCGGGCGGGAGAACTATGTCCGCCCCTCCGCCGCCGCCACGGGGGAGATCATCTATGACATCCTGGCGGAGCTGGGGCCCATTACGGCGGAGATGGCCTTGCCGCTCTACGTGGCGGTTTCCACGGACTGCGGCTGCTTTGCCTATAACAACACCACCGCCCATACCCACGCCGTGGCGGCGGCACTGCTGCGGACCGGCATTGATTTCCAGGCGGTGAACAAGACCTTCTTCCGCACCAAGACGAAGAAGCGGCTGGCCCTGGAGGCCGCCATGCTCGGCGAAATCGAGTACCATGACCACGGCCGGGTGGCGGTGCTGGCGGTTCCCCTGTCCCTCATTGCCAAGGTTCAGGCCGCGGAGACCGACGCGGAGGACCTCTCCGCCCTGGGGGGGCAGATCGAGGGGGTGGACTGCGCCGTCACCATGCGGGAGCTCCGCCCGGACGTGTGGAAATTCTCCCTCCGCACCGGGCCCCGGGTCAACGCGACAAACGCCTGCGCCCTGCTGGGGGGCGGGGGCCACGCCGCCGCCGCCGGGTGCACCGTGGAGGCCCCCTTTGCCGAGGCCAAGGGGCGGATGCTGGAGGCCATCGCTCAGGTGGCCCCGGACTTCACTTTGTAAGTCGGGAGGTTTCCAATGCCCAACGGTATCGTGATCATTGACAAGCCCGCCGGGTGGACCTCCATGGACGTGTGCGCGAAAATCCGGGGCATCCTCCGGGAAAAGCGGGTGGGCCACGGCGGCACCCTGGACCCCATGGCCACGGGGGTGCTTCCGGTCTTTGTGGGCCGGGCCACCCGGGCGGTGGAGTTTGCCGAGAACGGGCGGAAGGAGTACGACGCGGGCCTTCGCCTGGGGCTGACCACCGACACCCAGGACGTGACGGGCACGGTGTTGGAAACCCGCCCCGTGACGGCGGGCCGGGAGGATGTGGAGGCCGCCCTGGCGGGCTTCCGGGGGGACATTCAGCAGGTTCCCCCCATGTACTCCGCCGTGAAAATCCAGGGGAAGAAGCTCTATGAGCTGGCCCGGCGGGGAAAAGAGGTGGAGCGGAAGCCCCGGCCCGTCACCATCTACGGGCTGGAGCTGCTGGAGGCGGAGAGCGAAACGGATTTCCGCCTCCGGTGCCTCTGCTCCAAGGGGACCTATATTCGGACCCTCTGCCACGACGTTGGACAGGCCCTTGGCTGCGGCGGGACGCTGTACAGCCTCCGCCGGACCATGGCGGCGGGCTTTACCCTGGCGGAGGCCGTGACCCTGGAGGAGGTGCAGGAGAAGGGGGAGTCCCTGCTCCGCCCGCTGGACAGCCTGTTTGCCGGGTATCCCGCCCTGACCGTCCGGTCCCCGGGGCAGGAGAAGCGGGTCCGCTGCGGGAACCCCATCTCCCTGCCGGAAACGGCGGACGGTACTTACCGAATCTACGGACAAGACGGGGAGTTTCTCTGCCTCTCCCGGGGGGCGGGGGGGACCCTGACGTCCATCAAGAATTTCTTTGGAGCGTAGTATGAAAGAACGTGTCATTGCCCTGGGCTTCTTCGACGGGGTTCACCTGGGCCACGGCGCTTTGCTCCGCCGGACGGCGGAGGAGGCCGCCCGCCGGGGCTGCGCCCCCGCCGTCTTTACCTTTGACCGGCCCCCCAAGGAGGTGGTTACCGGCGTTCCCTGTCCCCTCATCAACTCCGCCGGGGACCGAAGGGAGCTGGTCCGGCGGCTGTACGGCATCAAGGAGGTCATCCTGGCCCCCTTTGACCGGGAGATGATGACCACCTCGTGGGAGGACTTTGTGGAGGAGCTGCTGGTGGGCCGCTGGCACGCCGTCCACCTGGTGGCGGGCCACGACCACCGCTTCGGCCACAAAAACGCGGGCACGCCGGAGCTGTTAAAGGAGAAATGCGCCGCCCTGGGGATCGGCTGCGACATCATTCCCGAGGTGGAGATCGGCGGGGTTACCGTCAGCTCCACCTATATCCGCCGCCTGGTGGAGATGGGCCAGGTGGAGCGGGCGAACCGCTTTCTGGGCCACCCCCACACCCTGACGGGGACCGTCCGCCACGGGCGGGGCCTGGGCTCCTCCCGGCTCTTTCCCACGGCGAACCTGCCGGTGCCCCCCCATGTGCTGGTCCCCAGCCACGGGGTCTATGTGACGAGGGTCTATTTTGAGGACGGGACCAGCTTCCCCGCCGTCACCAACGTGGGGACCCGGCCCACGGTGAACCGCGGGAGCGACGTGACGGTGGAGGCGTGCCTTTTGGATTTCCAGGGGGATTTGTACGGGCAAACCCTGCGGCTGGAGTTTTACAAGCACCTCCGGGATGAGATTCGCTTTGACTCTCTGGACGCCCTCCGGGCCCAGATTGCCGCCGACGCGGAAACCACCAGGCGGTATTTTCAAGAGGAGCTTTCTCCATCAGAGGCATAAAAAAGCCGGACGGGAATTCCCGTCCGGCTTTGGCTTTACTTCTTGAACTCCTCCACCTGGAGGCAGCGCATGGCGTTCAATATGGCGAGAAACGCCACCCCCACGTCGGCGAACACCGCCTCCCACATGGTGGCCACGCCGAAGGCGCCCAGCAGCAGCACCGCGCCCTTGACCCCCAGGGCAAACCAGATGTTCTGCTTGACAATCCGCAGGGTCTTCCGGGAGATGCGCATGGCGGCGGCGATTTTCGCCGGGTTGTCGTCCATCAGCACCACGTCGGCGGCCTCAATGGCGGCGTCGGAGCCCAGGGCTCCCATGGCGATGCCCACGTCCGCCCGGGTGAGGACCGGCGCGTCGTTGATGCCGTCCCCCACAAAGGCCAGGGCCGCGTTGGGGGATTTCTTCGCCAGGAGGCCCTCCACCCGCTCCACCTTGTCCGCCGGGAGAAGCTGGGCGTGGACCTCGTCGATTCCCAGGTCCCGGGCCACGGCCTTGGCGGCGGCCTCCGTGTCGCCGGTGAGCATGACGGTCTTTTTCACTCCCGCCGCCTTCAGGCCCTCCACCAGGGTCTTGGCCTCCGGCTTGGGCAGATCGGAAATCAGGATGTGCCCGGCGTAGCGCCCTTCCACGGTTACGTGGACGATGGTCCCCGGCAGGTCGCAGGGCTCCCATTGGACGCCCTCTTTTTCCATCAGGCGGCTGTTTCCGGCGGAGACGGCTTTGCCGTCCACCTTGGCCGTTACGCCATGGCCCGCGATTTCCTCCACGTCCGTCACCCGGCTGGGGTCCAGGTCCTTCCCGCAGGCCCTGCGGAGGGAGACGGAAATGGGATGGCTGGACCAGCTTTCCGCCAGGGCGGCGGCCTCCAGCAGCGCGTCCTTTGTGACGCCTTCGGCGGGGTGCAGGGCGGTGACGGTGAAGCTGCCCTGGGTCAGGGTGCCCGTCTTGTCGAAAACCACCGTCTCCGTCCGGGCCAGGGTTTCCAGGTAGTTGCTGCCCTTCACCAGGATGCCGCACTTGCTGGCCCCGCCGATACCGCCGAAGAAGCTCAAAGGTACGGAGATCACCAGGGCGCAGGGGCAGGAGATGACCAGGAAGATGAGGGCCCGGTGGAGCCAGCCGGTCCAGTCCGTCCCCGCCAGGAAGGCGGGCTGGGCAGAGGCCGGAAGCAGCGCCAGGGCGATGGTGGGCAGAAGGAACAGGGCCGTGGCCGCAATGACCACGCAGGGAGTATAGTACCGGGCGAAGCGGGTGATAAAGTTCTCGCTGGCGGCTTTTTTCTCCCCGGCGTTTTCCACCAGGTCCAGGATTTTGGACACGGTGGACTCCTCGCAGGGCTTGGTGACCTTGACCCGCAGCAGCCCGGACTGGTTCACGCAGCCGCTGATCACCGCGTCGCCTGCGCCCACGTCCCGGGGCGCGGACTCGCCGGTGAGGGCGGCGGTGTCCAGGGCGGAAGCGCCCTCCAGCACTTCGCCGTCCAGGGGGACCCGCTCGCCGGGGCGGACCACCACCACGGCGCCCACCTCCACGTCCTCCGGGTCCACCTCCTCCAAAGAGCCGTCCTCCAGCTCCAGGTTGGCGGTGTCGGGGCGGATATCCATGAGGGCGGCGATGGACTGGCGGGACTTGCCCACGGCGTAGTCCTGGAAGAGCTCGCCGGTTTGGTAGAAGAGCATGACAAAGACCGCCTCGGCGTATTCCCCGGTGGCGAAGGCCCCCACGGTGGCCAGGGCCATGAGGAAGTTCTCGTCAAAGACCTGGCCGTTTAAAATGTTGCGGACGGCCTTCCAAAGGACGTCCCAGCCGATGATGAGATAGGGGGCCAGGTACAGAGGGATTTCCATCCAGCGGGGGACCGGGAACAGATTGGGCAGCAGCTTGACGGCGATCAGCAGCGCCGCCGCAGCCAAAATTCGATACAGCATTTTCCGCTGTTTGCGGGTGAGGTTGTTCATGGGGAACGCCTCCTTAAAGACGCGGGTTTTCCGCTTGATTTTCTCGTTTGAGTCTGCTATACTGGAGGCAACATGGAGGGTGGCCATGCCGCCCGTGCTGTGCCGGTAGGCTCCCTGTGCTTCGTTAGGGCGGGGAGCTTACTTTTTTGCGTTCAAAAGGGACCGCCGGAAGGCTCCGGCTTTTGCAGCACCGCCAGACCCACGGGGAGACGCCCGGGGATTACCTCCACCGTCGCCCGGCCAAGACCCAGGCGCTCTA
Source organism: uncultured Oscillibacter sp. (assembly GCF_950073225.1). Lineage (NCBI taxonomy): Bacteria > Bacillati > Bacillota > Clostridia > Eubacteriales > Oscillospiraceae > Oscillibacter > uncultured Oscillibacter sp. The sequence goes on along the minus strand of NZ_CATMPS010000025.1, from coordinate 33,661 downwards.
AAAAGGTCCGGTAAGTCTCGGGGGTGAAGGCGTGCTCGTAGTGAAAGCCCACGCCGTGGTAGATTTTAATGACCGCGCCATAGGCCGCTCCCACCTTTCCCTGAAGATAGGTGGGCAGAAGGAGCCGCCCGCCCGGGGCGGTCACCCGCCAAAGCTCCCGGACCGCCTCGTCCGGCGCCGGGAGCAGGTGGAGCACGTTGGCGGCGATAACCGCGTCAAAGCTGCCGTCCGGGTCCGGCAGGGCGGTCAGGTCCCGGCGGACAAAGTCCAGGTTGGTCAGCCCCCGGCGGCGGGCCTTTCGCTTTGCCCGTTCCAGCATGGCCTCCGACAGGTCCGTGCAGAGAACAAAGCCCGCCCGCTCCGCCGCCGCCAGGGAAAACAGCCCCGTTCCGGCGGCGCAGTCCAGCACCCTGGCCCCGGCGGGAATCCGCTCCGCCGTCCGGGCCGCGGCGGCGGCGTTGGCCCGCCGGTTGGTCCACTGGGTAAGATCATAGAGCCGGGCCCAGCGGTCCCAGAAGGTGCTCAAAGGTTGATGATGCAGTCCGGCTCCACCTTTTTGCATACGGCCACAATTTCCTTCATGATGTCGTCAAACCGGGCGTCATCGGCGTCCACGGTCATTTTCTGGGCCATGAAGCTGACGGTGGCGTCGTGCACCCCGTCAATTTTTTTGATGGCCTCTTCCATTTTCGCGGCGCAGTTGGCGCAGTCCAGGTCGGTGAGCTTGAAACGCTTTTTCATGATGATCTTCCTCCTGATATGTTCATATGTTGCTGCATAGGGAAAACGGAATTATTCGCGGACATGCTCCAGCCCCTGGTCGATGATGGTCTTGACGTGGTCGTCCGCCAGGGAGTAGAACACGGTCTTGCCCTCCCGCCGGGACTTCACCAGCCGGACGTTTTTCAGCGCCCGGAGCTGGTGGGAGACGGCGGACTGGGTGAGCCCCAGCAGCGCCGCGATGTCGCAGACGCACATCTCCGACTCGAAGAGCACGTAGAGGATGCGGACCCGGGTGGAGTCCCCGAAGATGCGGAACAGCTCCGTCAGGTCGTAGAGGGTGTCCTCCCCCGGCAGCTCCCGCCGGACCTTTTCCACCACGTCCTCGTGGGCGTGGATGAAATCACAGCACTCCACGTTGTAGCGGTCCTCCATGAGTCCGCCTCCTTTCAAATGAACAATTGAACGAGTGTTCATATGTTCATTATACGCGGCGAACTACGTTTGTCAACCCCCTTTTTCAAGAAAGTTGAAATGGGGACGGCGCTGTGGTATACTGACGCTGTTTTTCACCACTTGATCGGGAGGCTTCTTTATGGAGAATATGGAAACGCTCCGGCTGGAGACGCTGAAGCTGGGGGCCAACGCCTTTACGGACCACAATTTCATCCGGCTGGAATCCGCGGAGGCGGACTGCGCGGTCTACCGCCTGGATATCCGGCCGGAGAGCCGGAATCCCTTCGGCATGGTCCACGGCGGGGCGCTGTACACCCTGGCGGACGACGCCGCCGGCGGCGCGGCCCACAGCGACGGGCGGCACTACGTCACCCAGCACGGGGACCTGCATTTTTTGGACAACCGGGCCCACGGGACCATCCGGGCCGCGGGGCGGGTCCGGCACCGGGGGCGGTCCACGGTGCTGGTGGACGTGGAGATTACGGACGAGAGCGGGGCCTTGCTTGCCACGGGGGCGTTCAGCTATTTCTGCGTGGACCGGAAGCGGATGGAGGAGCGGGCCCGGGAGACATAAAAAAGAGGAGCGTCCTAGGGGGACGCTCCTCTTTTCGTTATTCCAGGGTGTTCTCCAGGGTTTTCCAGAACTCCACCAGCTTGCTTTTCAGCACATAGCCCTGGTCCTCTTCCGTAATGAGGCCCACCTGAGAGGGGGACAGCCCGGCGGCCAGGGCCGCTTCCGGCACCTCCGCCGAGGCGGCGGCGCACAGGGGCGGGAACACCACGCACCACCAGTTCTGCCCCTCTCCCGCGCCGATGACGGCCCGGAGGGCCAGGTACTTCCCGGCGGGGAGGGAGAAGCCCTCGTACTCCCGGGTGGGGAACACGGTGTCCTCCAATTCGATGGTGACGGCGTAGTCATAGCCGTTTGCCCGGATTTCCCCGGCGGCGACGCGCTCCAGCTCCAGCACCTGGCCCCGGAGGAGGGCTTCCGCCTCCCGGCGGTCCGCCGCTCCCGCCAGCAGGGGCTCCGCGTAAGCGAGAATCCGGTCCCGGACCTTCAATTTCAGGGCCTGGTCCTCCTCGGAATCGGAGTTCGCCAGCACATGGAGGCGGACCACCTTGTCGGACAGCTCCTGCCCGGTTTGCAGGGCCATAGCCCCGGTGGCGAGAAACGCCGCCAAAAACAGCAGCAGCACAATTTCCACAAGCTTCAGCCGTCCGGCCTGTTCGGTTTTCATATGTCGTCCATTCCCTTCCCCCTTGCGGGCCTTTGAGGGAAGCATGGACGGCTTTTTCAAATTTTATTCCGGTCCCAGAAAATTTTTCCTGGCCCAGGCCTCCAGCGCCTCGTTTTCCGGCGGCTCCTCCGGGGCCGTCTCGCCGTGGGTGGTGGACAGGTCCGAGGTGTCGATGGGGGCGCTCTCCTCAAACAGATCGTAGTAGTCCTCGTTCTGGAGGGTGGGGCGGCGCTTCCGGGCGATGGCGGTGATGGTGGGATAGAGCACGATGGCGATGAGGCCGCCGGAAAAGCCGTTGTTATAGAGGTTCAGCCCCGCCACCGGCCCGCCGGTCTGGAGGACCAGGGAGGCGTGGATAAACCCCGCCAGCACCCCGTAGGGCCAGCCGAAGTGGCCGGAGATGGGGGCCAGGGTGGTGCCGAAGAGGCCCGCCAGTTGGAGGGAAGGATAGTCCGGGGTGTGGTGCATGCCGTAGGCCCCGATGAAGACCCCCAGCATGACGGGGAGGATGTTCCGGGCGTGCTTGCCAAAGGCGGAAAAGCCCATGATGGTGAAAATGCCCCCGATGGTGGGGCCGTTGAGGTCGCCCCCCACCAGGAGGACGTAGGCCATGCCCAGAAAGCCGTTGACGCCGATGTTCACCAGCACGGGGCCGTAGCCGAACATGCGGAGGTAGTCGCTGGGGGCCCGGCCGGTGGTGGAGAGGAGGCGGCGGTAGCCCGCCCAGACGCTCCAGGCGGGGACGCCGGTAGCGAAGAAGCCCAGGAGAATCAGGACGGAGCACAGCAGGCTCATCACGGCGATGAAGCCGGTGTTATAGCCCTTGGCCCAGTAGAGGACAGAGTCCGGGCTGTCGCCGAAGGCGGTGAGGACGGGCACGATCATCATGGCGAAAAGGCCGCAGGCGAAGCCCATGTTGTAGAGATTCATGCCGTTTTGGACCTTATAGGTGTAGGCGGAGAGGGAGGGGAGGATGAAGCCGATGAGGACGCCGGTCACCGCCCCCAGGGGGAGGCTGGCGTGGATGCTGCCCAGGGACATATAGCTCACCAGCGGGGCCAGGGAGGTGGCCAGCAGGGAGACGGCGGCGTGCTTGGAAAAGGGCTCCCGCTGGTACTTGGCGTAGAGCCAGGTGCCCAGGATGATGGGCCAGATGTTGACGAAGTTCTTCCCGAAGAGGGAAAAGCCCGCCATCAGCCCCATCTCCACGATGGTGAAGCCGTTGTAGGGGTCCCCGGAGAATTTGATGATGCAGATGGAGATGATGGTCACCAGCCCCGCGTTTACCAGGGCCGCGCCGGGCCCGCCGATGGATACATAGTCCGTAATCAGCAGGTCCTGCATGGTGACGATGTGGTACAGCCCCTTCAGGATGTCCATGGGGGCCTCCAGGGTCAGGCCCAGGAGCATCAGCCCGATGGAGAATACCAGCGTGGCCGGGAATAGGTTTTTATAACGGTCCTGCAAGGCGGTTCCTCCCCTGTTTGAAATGGTTTCAAGATTAGTATACTGGAAAAAACCGGGGGACGCAAGAAGGCGTTTGTGAATTTTGCCGGGGTTTGCGTAAAATTTGCGTGAAGCGGAACAGGACCGGCCGCGTGAGGGCCGGTCCTGATTGGTTAGTGATTGCGGATTTTAAACGCTTCCGGGGGCATGGACTCCGACAGGGCCATGAGGGCGTGGTTGAAGCCCCCGCCGTAGTCAAAGCGAAGGTCGGAGAGGGCGGTTCCGCTGACGCGGTCCGGCATGGAGAAGGTGACGCGGGTTCCTTTCCCCTGGTGGGACTCCGCCGTGATAACGCCGCCGTGGCCCTGGGCGATGCCCCGGCAGAGGGCCAGGCCCAGCCCCAGGCCCTGGGGCTGCGGGGCGGGCTGCTCCGCCTGGTGGTAGCTGTCGAAGAGAGTCTCCTGCCGTTCCGGGTCGATGCCGGGGCCGGTATCCTCAACAGAGAGGAAGACCCGCCCCCCGGACAGACGCAGCTCCACGGTGATGAGGCCCCCGGCGGGGGTGAATTTAAAGGCGTTGGACAGCAGCTGGTAGAGAAGCTGTTCCAGCGCGTCGGGGCAGAAGGCGCAGATGTGGCTGTCCGCCGCGCAGACAAGGCGGGTCTCCAGCCCCCGGAGGGGGGCTAGGGAGGCGGCCTTGGCAAAGATGTCCGCCACGAACTCCACGATGTCCCGGTCCTGGAGGGGCAGGGGCTCTTCGCTCAGGTAGCGGGCGGCGGTGAGGTTGTTTACCAGGCGGATAAGGCGGTAGTAGCTCTGGTCCAACAGGGCGGCCCTGGCGTCCAGCTCCGGGTCCTGCTCCCGTGCGGCGGAGGGGGCCAGCCGGGCGGCGGCAAAATACAGGCTGCTCAGGGCTCCGCGCATCTGCGCGGCGGCCTGGGGCAGCAGTGAGAGGTCCAAATCCATGGGGCGGTCTCCTTTCCGGCGAAACTCCCGGAGCGGTCTCGCCCTCTGGAAGCGTCTGGGTTAGCATGTGCCGGGGACGGCGGTCTAAGCCCAGGAAAAGACTGCCTCCCCCGGAAATATCATAGCAAAAGGCGGGGGAAAATACAAGAAATTTATCGAATTTTGTCGAATGATGTCGAACCGGGCGGAAGGAGCAAAAAAATACCGCCCGGATGGGCGGCATTTCAGGGCGGGGCTTATTCCTCCGCCTCTTGGGCGGCGGGCTTTTTCCGGCGTCCGCCCCGGCGGGGGCGAGTCACCTTCACGGGCTTTTCCGGCTCGGGCTCCGGGGACTGGAAGATGCGCTTGAGGTGGTTGTAAAGGGCGCAGCCCTGGGCGGAGCCGTACTCCTTCACCAGGGCGTTGCAAAGCTCCTGGCGGTCCGCCGAGCGGAGGACGAAGGGCAGGTGGAGGCAGCTTTCAATGGAGGGGCGGAGGGCCACCTCCTGAAAGGCGTTGGCGTACCGGGCCTGAAGGGCGTCGATGGAAGCGGCGTAGCCCTTGTCCTGGCTGATGACGTAGGCGTAGTCCGCTTCCCGTTTGCCCACCAGGACGCCAAGCTCGGTGATGATCTGGAAGTCGATGGAGTTCTTGCCGCCCCGGACGCTCTCGATATACTGCACGTCCGCCGCCGTTCCGGCGCAGAGCTTTTGAAGCTTGCTGAGGGCCAGGCCCTTTTCCTTCTGGTAGAAGATGAGGACGGTGTCCTGGTCCGAGAGCATGTCGACGCCGGTGAGCCCGGTGCCGATGTTGTTGTCGCCGTCCACGAGAAAAATGGTTTTCATGAATCCGTTCCTTTGTATCATATTCGCGCCATGTCCGGCGCGTGAGGTTACAAGGGGGAAGTATAGCAGGTTTCCGGCGGAAAGGCAAGGGGGAAATGGTGTGAGGGATTAGATTTGTTCTACCGGCAGGCCCTGTAAATAGCGCCGGACCACGTCGAAGGCGTGGTTCGCCGCCAGGCCCTGGATGCGGTCCCGCCTCCGGCGGCCCAGGTCCAGGCGGCGGCAGAAAGTTCCCTCTGGCGTGGCCAGGCCGATGTACACGATCCCCACGGGGACGCCCCGCTCGTCCGGGTCCGGCCCTGCCGCCCCGGTGACGGAGACACCAAGGTCCGCTCCGGTGATCCGGCGGACCCCCTCCGCCATGGCCCGGGCGCACTCCTCTGAAACGGGGCCGTATGTATCCAGGACGTCCTGGGGAATGTGGAGCACCTCCGCCTTGACACTGGTCCAGTAGCTGACCACGCCGCCCCGGTAAACGGCGGAGATTCCGGGGATGGCGGTGAGCCGCTGGGCAACCAATCCGCCGGTGCAGCTCTCGGCGGTGGCGAGGGTGAGCCCTCGGCGGATCAGATGGCCGTGGCAGCAGTCCGCCAGGTCGCCGCCGTCCACGCCGTAGACGATGTCGCCCAGGGTTTCCAGAACCATTTGCCCCACGGGGGCCAGCATGGAATATGCCTCGTCCTCCGTGGCGGCCTTGGCCGTGGCCCGGAGGCGAACCTCACAGGGCTTGGCGTAGGTGGCCAGGGTGGGGTTGGTCATATGGGCCATTTTTTCGTGGAGAAGCTGGTCGATGGAGCTCTCCCCCATGCCGAAGGTCATGATGTCCTGGGAGACGATAACCTCATGGGAGAGCTTCCGCAGGTAGGGCTCCACATGGCGGCGGAGCATGGTTTCCATCTCATGGGGGGGCCCCGGAAGCATGAGGACGTGGACGCCCTCCGACTCGAAGGCGCAGCCGGGGGCGGTGCCCACGGGGTTGTCGAAGACCGTGCAGCCCTCGGGCAGCTCCGCCTGCTGGGTGTTGTTCTCCGGCATGGGGACGTGGAGGGCGGATTCGTAGAAGGCGCGGATGTCCTCGAGAATGTCGGGGTGGAGGATGAGGGGCTTTCCGAAGGCTTCGCAGATGGTCTGTTTGGTGAGGTCGTCGTAGGTGGGGCCCAGGCCGCCGGTGGTGATGAGGATGTCCGCACGGCGGCGGGCGATGTCCAACGCCTCCCGGAGGCGTTGGGGGTTGTCGCCTACGACGGTGTGCCAGAAGACGTTGACGCCCAGGGCGGAGAGACTTTGGCTCAGGACCTGGGCGTTGGTGTTGGCGATGTTGCCAAGGAGTAATTCAGTGCCTACGGCGATGAGCTCTGCGGTATGAGACATGGGGGGTCCTTTCTTCCCCGGAGGGGGAGGGTTGTACTCGCCCTTGCGGGCGGGGGGGGATTCAGCCATGATGATGGCTGGTTCATTGCACCCCCCATTTTCTCTTTTCCTTCCAGAAGGAAAAGAGAAAACGGGCCGTGCACGGTCCAAAAGAGAAAAGGAAGTATCGCCCTGCGGGGGACGTGGGACGGGGGGACGCGCAGGAGGTGCTTCCTCCGGGTACGCATGTCTCCTGCCCGCGGCGTGGTGCGGGCGGGGGTTTGGTGGTTGCCGAATGGACATTCTTCTCTTTTCGCTGCCGCTTACCTGGCGCAGGGGGGAAGCCTCCAAAAGATGGCGGCCAGCGGAGCGCTGCCGCTCATCTGGCACGCACCGAAAAAGAAGTCCGGTAGACGCGATTCTCCCGCAACCACCGGGGTGCGGCAGCAAAAAGAGGAGCTGGTCCATTCGGTGAAGGACAACCCCCGCTCAATCTAATTGCGCGTGGGAAGTCATTCCGGCTCCGCCGTTCATTCAGCCGCGCCCCCGTCGCGTCCCCCGTTACTTCTTTTTCTCTTTTGGACCGTGCACGGCCCGTTTTCTCTTTTTCTTCTGGCAAGAAAAAGAGAAAATGGGGGGTGCAAAGGACCAGCCATCTTCATGGCTGAATCCTCCCCCGCCCGTAAGGGCGAGCACCGGGTCAAGGCTTGACCCAGATCCATTCCTCCCCCTCTAGGGACCGGGCCGTCAGGCCCTCAACATCCAGCTTCGCTTCCGCCGTGCGGACATCCTCCACCTTGGGCCGGGTGGCCGGATGCCGGGGGGTGAACACCGTACAGCAGTCCTCGTAAGGCAGAATGGACGTATCATAGGTGCCGATCTCCCGTGACATGCGGATAATCTCCACCTTGTCCATGCCGATGAGGGGCCGGAGCACCGGCATCTCCGTCACGTCGTCCGTGACGGCCAGGGCCATCATGGTCTGGCTGGCCACCTGGCCCAGGGACTCGCCGGTGATGAGGGCTTTGGCCCCCGCCCGCTTGGCAATGGCCTGGGCCAGGCGCATCATAAAGCGGCGCATGATGAGGGTGAAATACTCCTCGGGGCAGTTCTTTCGGATTTCTTCCTGAATCTCCGTAAAGGGCACGATATGCACCCGGAGACGGCCGCAGTAGGCCGTCAGCAAATGGGCCAGCTCCAGGACTTTGTCCTGGGCCTGCTGGGAGGTGTAGGGCGGGGAGACAAAGTGCACCATCTCCAGCTCCACCCCCCGGCGGGCCATCATCCAGGAGGACACGGGGCTGTCCAGGCCGCCGGAGAGAAGGCTGACGGCGTGGCCCCCCATACCCACGGGGAGCCCCCCCGCTCCGGGAACGGCGGGGGCGTGGACGTAGGCGTGCTTCTCCCGGATTTCCACATGGACCGTCAGATCCGGGTTGTGGACGTCCACCGTCACCTGGGGAAACGCCTCCGCCAGCTCGCCGCCTACGGCCTGGGAGAGCTGGATGGAGTTCATCGGGTAGTTCTTGTCCGCCCGCTTGCTCTCCACCTTGAAGCTCCTGGCGGAGGCGAAGGCGTCCGCCAGGTAGTCCTTGGCGGTTTCCACGATGGCTTCCACCGTCTTCTCGCAGGGGACCGCACGGGCCACGCTGACCACGCCGAACACCTGCCGGGCGGCGGCATAGGCCGCCTCCATGTCGCAGGTGTCCGTGGTGGGCTCGGCGTAGATGGTGCTCTGGCGGATGTAGACCTGGAAGCTGCCGCAGGATTTCAGGCGGCGGGCCGTGTTGGCCACCAGCCGGTCCTCAAAGGAACGGCGGTTCTGGCCCTTGAGCACCACCTCGCCCAGCTTGAGCAGGAACATTTCATTTTGCCGCATGGGATCATCCTCCGTAAGTTTCAATTTACGGGTGCTATTATAGCGCACTTTGGGCGGAAGAAAAAGGGGGTTTCCCAAAATTCTTGCAATTTTGTTCCCGGTCCGATATAATGAAATTACCTGATAAAAGGAGGGACCGCCATGGTGAAAAAATGGACCGTCCGGCTGGGAATCCTGCTGGTCAGTGCGTGCCCCTACGTCTTTTGGGGGATGTACGCCGACGCCGCTGATAGGAGCATGAAGGGATACCTTCCGTTGCTGGTTTGGGCGGCCGCGCTATACTGGCTGACCGTCAGGACCCGGGACATCCCGGCGCTGCCGGTGGGAAATCTGGTCAGCTTTTTGTCATCTTATTGGTTCACCGCACACTGCCGGCTGGAGAACTGGGGCTGGATTTTCAAGCCGTTCAGCCCGCCTGGTTTTTTGAAGGCGGTCTCGGCCCTCGTATTGCTGGCCCAGGGAATTTTGCTTTGGGTTTTCGTCGTTCGGAAAGAGCGTTCAAATAAAACATAAGGAGGGAGCCCCATGAAAATTGTCGCCATCAACGGAAGCCCCCGGAAAAACGGAAACACCGCCTTGGTCCTGGAGGCCGCGGGCAAAGAAATTCAGGCCACCGGTGTGGAGTTCCAGGTTTTCCAGCCTGGAGCCAAGGTCCGGCCCTGCATGGCCTGTTATCACTGCCTGAACACCGGGAGCCTCCGCTGTGTCCAGGACGGGGACGGGGTGAATGAAATCATCGCCGCCTGTATCGAGGCGGACGGAATTCTCCTGGCCTCCCCGGTGTACCACGGGGGCATTGCCGGAGGGATGAAGTGCGTGCTGGACCGTCTGATGCTGGCGGCGGGCTGCGGGGTGAACCAGCTCCGCCACAAGGTGGGCGGGGCCCTGTGCACCCTGCGCCGCAGCGGCGGCATGGAGACCTATCAGCAGCTGCTGGGGACCATGGACGCCATGGAAATGATTTTGATGACCTCCGATTACTGGGGCGTGGTTCACGGGGCGGACCCCGGCGAGGCCGCCCGGGATGAGGAGGGCATGGCCGTGGCCGCCCAGCTGGGACGGGACATGGCCTGGATGGTGAAGGTGCTTCATGAGTCAAAGCTCCCCGCCCCGGAGGCAGGGCAGAGGCCCATGATGAACTTTATACGCTGACAACTGCCGGCATGTCCGGCAAAGGGAGAGAGGCCCCTCGGGGCCTCTCTCTTTTTTTGCGCGCTCAGTCCCCCCGGAGGAGGAAGAGCTGGAGTACTTTTTCCGCCAGGCGCAGTTCCCGGGGCGTACAGCCCCGCAGAAGCGTTTCCAGAGAGCCCAGGTCCGTCTCTCCGCCCTCCTCCCCGAAGAGTATGTATTCCATGGAAAGCCGGGAGGTCCGGGCTACCTTCATGAGGGTGTCAATGGACATCTGAGAGGTGCCCACCTCGATCTGGCCATAATACCCGGTACCGATGTCCGCCAGCTCCGCAAACTGCTCCCGGGTCAGACCCAGGCGGTTCCGCTGCTGCCGCAGGCGCTGGCCCATGGCGACGCGTTCCTGTTTTGTCATAGAATGTCACTCCTTCCAATCTGTTTTGTTCAGTCTAACCTTGGGAACTGGCGGGCAAAATATGCTGAAAGATATTGATTTTTGTTATCTTTTGGCGTATGATGCAGAAGGACAAACGCGCGCATTCATTGCGGCACAGGCATTTCGGAGCTTTTAAATAGAACTGTATTTGAGATACACGAACGTAACAAATAGGGACAGGAAACGGAAATGCTTTCCTTGGCGCAGACATGGGCCGCCATTCCTGGGATTTCCAGATGGTCTTTTTATTTGTTAAACAAACGTAACATAGAGGGAAGGGGCCGCTATGCAGGACTACGTCGTCAACCGCCCTGACGAGGGGGCTATGGAGCAGGCGCTGCGGGAAAATCCGGGAAACGCCGCGGGGGCCGTGCTGCGCCTGGCTTGGCAGGCCGGGCTGCTGCGGGATGAAATCCAGCACCTTACCTGGGAACAGGTGGACTTTCTGGACGGGTGCCTCGTCCTGCCGGATCGAAAGGTTCCCATCGGGCGGGAGCTGTTGGACTGGCTCCAGGCGCTTCGGGACGGGCGGGACCGGAGCCAGGAGGCGGTGGTTCTCTCGGACCGGGACCGGAAGCCCCTGACGCCCCAGTCCATTTCCCGGCTGGCCCGGACGGCCCTGGACAAGCAGGGACAAACGTCGGTCCGGCTCATCGATCTGCGCCACGACTTCATCCTCCGGCAGCTGCAGGAGCATGACTGGCAGTACGTCTCCCGGATTACCGGCGTGGAGGCGGCGGGACTCAATGTCCATTTCGCGGAGCATTTGGAGGAGAAAAAAATTTCCACCCGCATTCGCCGGGAGGACTCCGCCCAGATTGACGAGTTCGCCCTGTGGAAGCTCCTGCGGGCCGAGGGAACCAGCCCCGCCGGAATTGCCCTGTGGCTGACCTGGCAGGCGGGGCTGCGGCTGGAAGAGCTCATCTCCCTGACGTGGGACCAGGTGCGGGGAGACCGTCTCTGCCTTCCCCAGCGGGAGGTCCCTCTCAGCGGCGGGGCCAAAAAGGCCTTGGAGGAGCTGGCCCGGCGGGAGGGACGGGAGGGCCCTGTTCTCACCGCTCCCAGAAGCCGCCAGCCCTATGACCGGACCCGGCTTTCCAAGCTGGTCCGGGCTGCGCTGATCCGGGCGGGGCTGGACAACCTTACGCTCCGGGATCTGCGGGTGGACTGCGCCCTGCGCTCCGGCGGGGAGGGGCAGATACTCTCCCAGGTCCGCCGGGAGGGCTGGATCACCCGGAATGATGTGTGCGCCTTGCTGAACGTCTCCCGGACCACCGCTTACAACCGGCTCAAGCAGCTGGTGAGCAGGGGACGGCTGACTCAGGTGGGGGCCCGGTACTACCTGCCTGAAAGCGTGGTTCCGCCGGAGCGGCAGGAGGCCGCCGTCCTGGAATACCTGGAGCGGGAGGGCTTCGCTTACCGCCAGGACGTAGCCCGGCTGCTGGGCATCGGCGTGAGCCAGTGCCGCCCGCTGCTCCAGCGGATGCTGGCGCGGGGAAGCATTCTCCAGGACCGGCAGCGGTACATATTAAATAATGAAAAGGCCCCGCCGGAGCCGGAGACCGGCCTGGCCATTCCCGCCGGAGGCGGAAGCGAAAAGAGCGGCGTCTGACGGCGGTATCCAAATTTTGTTACAAACATTTTTCACATAAACAAGATAAAATCTCGGCGATTATCAAACAAATTACAACTGGGCCAAATCTATAGACAAACGGACGGGAGACTGGTACATTGAGCGTGCGGACGACGGACGGAAGAGGCCAATTCCAGGCTTGATGTGGGAAGAGGCTAGCCCCGACACGAATCCTGGAGGGGGCGTTGGAAGTTCGAGCGGACCGTAATCTTTAAAGGAGGAATGTTCAATGAAGAAATTCCTGTCCCTGGTTCTCGCATTGATTATGACCATGTCTCTGGTCACCATCAGCGCGGGAGCCACCGAGTACCGGGATCTCACCGACAAGGACGAGATCCAGTACGAGGAAGCAGTTGCCGTTCTGAACCGTATCGGTGTCATCACCGGTTACGAGGACGGCAGCTTCCGTCCCGAGACGGAGCTGACCCGCGGCGCGGCCGCCAAGATCATCGTCTCCCTGATGATCGGCCCCGACGCTGCCTCCGCTCTGCCCAACAACGCGAGTCCCTACCCCGACGTTCCCGCGGGCCACACCTTCGCGGGCGTCATCGGCTACTGCAAGACGGCCGGCTACATCAGCGGCTATGGCGACGGCACCTTCAAGCCCGCCAACCCCCTGACCGGTTACGCCTTTGCGAAGATGCTGCTGGGCGCTGTTGGCTATAAGTCCAACATCGAGGGCTTCGTGGACACCGGCTGGACCATGAACGTGGCCCGGATCGGCAACGTGGCCGGCCTGTTCGACCGCATCAGCTTCGACGGCGCGAAGGCCGTGACCCGTGACGAGGCCTGCCAGCTGGCTCTGAACACCCTGAAGGCCACCATGGTGGACTACGGCAACGCCAACACCGTTGTCAGCTCCTCCGGCGAGGTCCTGACGGTTCAGGGCAGCAAGGCTGTGTATCGCACCAGCAACAACCGTGACATCAACGCCAACATCAACCGCCGGGTCATCAGCGCGACCAACAACGAGCTGACCCTGGAGTTCGGCGAGGAGCACTTCAAGGATCTGCGCCTGGAGCACGATCGTTATGACCCCGCTTACGACGTGTACGGCCATCCCTCCAACGAGTGGTCCTACAAGAAGGTCACCATCGGCACCTTCCCCCTGAAGGCCGACTTCACCTTCACCAAGCAGATGGCTCACCTGGAAGACACCGTGGCCACCAAGGAGAAGGCTCTGGACCTGCGTAACTATGACACCTACAGCACCGACCACCGCGGCGGCTATGTGAACTGGAGCACCGCTGCCAGCAGCCAGTATGCTGCCAGCCCCTTCGCGGATGCCACCCAGATCCACATCAACGGCTGGAACGCCCGCGTGCTGAACTCTGCTTACAAGCAGAACGTCGCTCCCAGCGGCACCGAGCAGGGCCAGTGGTACACCTACGACGCCCGCGACATCGACAAGGACAACAAGGAGCTGGCTCCTTCTCTGTCCGAGATCTGCGACCTGACCGACAACGGCGTGACCGTTGAGGTTTATGTCTGCCCCGTTGACGCTGACTTCATCACCGACGTCGTCGTCACCCGGACCCAGCTGATGGAAGTTGATCGCGTCGCCTCCGACTATGTCGAGCTGGACGTCATCGACTCCGACAGCAAGGAGCCCCGCGATGACGGCGACCTGTATGAGATCGCCGGCTACAACGACTACTCCCTGTTCGACAAGGTCATCAGCGTTAAGGACAACAACTATGACGCCTACAACGTCCTCAAGGACCTGAAGTCCGGCGACGAAGTTGCGGTTATCCCCTACACCGCTGACGACGGCAAGACCTGGGAGGTCGGCGAGGCCTATGTGCCCGAGACCGTTTCCGGCGCTCTGACCAACGTCGACATCTACAACACCAAGAGCAAGGCCGACGGCAACGCCATCGCCATCACGGTTGGTGGAACCACCTATCCCATCGCGCAGTGGAACAAGGATATGCGCGAGATCACCGGCACCAAGATCCGGGCTACCAAGAAAGACGTGACCCTGCTCCTGGACAAGATGGGCAATGCCCTGCTGGCCAAGGATGTGGGCAACTCCGACAACTGGATCGTCGTCGGCGATTACTATCAGGCCACCCTGTCCTCCGGCCGTGTGGGCTGGTTCGTCCATGGCTGGACCATCAAGGGCGACGAGGTTGACCTGGAGCTGGGCACCATCCGCGGCGCGGCTGAGAAGTACGCTCCCGGCGAGCTTGTGAAGTACGACGTTGCCGGTGCCGGCAATGGCGAGTACGAGCTGAGCAAGCCCAACTACAACAAGCGCGTTATCCTGAAGAAGGGCGTCGAGGCCCCCTGGAGCGAGCCTCAGGGCGCCAGCTTCGATGACAAGGGTACGACCAAGTACACCGGCGAGGGCATCTACAACATCTCCCAGTTTGTGAAACTGACCAGTGGGAAGGTTGACAAGTACAGCATCAAGAGCAACAACACCCTGCTGCCCCTGGAGTTCTACAACTCCGATAGAGCGGTAGACGTTAACGCGTCCGAGGCCGAGGGCAACGCTGTTGTCCACTTCGACTACGGCAACGCGACTGCGACTCCCAACCATCCTGTGGGTACCGATGCCGAGACCGCTGCTGCTGCGGCCACTACCGAGACCGTGTACTGCGGCGAACTCAGTAGCACTGATGGCGGGTTCTACGGCACTCCCGACAATTACAACACCTGGACCTACCGCACCGCTCCCTATGACGGCGTGAAGTTCATCTTTGTGGGCTTCGATGCCGCCAACGGCGAGGTCGAGACCATCAATGTTCTCGACGGCGTGCAGAACGTCAACTATGACGAGCTCAAGCAGATCAACCGCTGGTGGAAGAACGTCGGCACCAACGACGACAACTTCGTTGCCAGCCCCGCCGAGGCCTATGTCGACAAGAACGGCAAGGTCAAGGCCGTGGTCATCAAGTCCGACTCCGCCGAGGCGAGCCTGAAGGATCTGATGATCATCACCGACAACCGCGGCGCCAATACCTCTACCAAGGCCATCGGCGCGGAAGCCCCCACCTCCGGTACCTACTACACCCGTCAGTATGTCTCCGGCGAGGACGGCTTCAAGGAAGAGAAGACCGGCTACTTCGATAAGGCCCTCGATGTTGGCACCGTGCTTACCGGCAGCCTGCAGAGCAGCAATATCATCCGTACCCGCGTCTTCCACAAGGACACTTACACCGACCGCAACCCCGACGGCTTCTATGTCAAGGGCATTAAGCCTCTGGAGACTCAGGAGGGCAAGAAATCCGACAGCGCCTTCTATGTTGGCTCCAAGAAGGGTGTGAACGCCATCCAGTACCTGGGCACCGGCGTCAAGGGCGGCGGTACCCTGACGACCTCCGCTGACATCCTCACCAGCCAGGACGTCATGGGCATCGATACTCCTTACGACAAGGAAGGCCTGATCAAGGTCGACAGCACTACCCAGTTCCTCGACCTGCGCAACGGCCGTCCCGGCAACATCGACGAGCTGAGCGACCTGTTCGACGACGACATCTGCGACAGCAAGACCGTCGAGCTCAAGGTCCTCGTCAACGGCAACAAGAGCAGTGACGGCTTCCGTCATGCTTACGTGATCATGATCCTTGAGGCGAAGCCCGCGGCCGACGATGCGGAGACTCCTGCGGTGACCATCACCGGTAAGACCGAGCGCGTGGCTTGGAGCGGTACCTTCAACAAGACCGAGGTCAAGACCGGCACGGGCACCGAGAAGGATCCCTATGTCTACGAGATTACTCCCGACACTGAGATTGAACTCACTGCCAACGTCAGCGTTACCGGCGTTGCCGAGAGCGCGAAGTGGACCAACCTCAGCGAGGAGCTGACCCTGGCCAACAACAACGGCCCCGTCACCGTCCTGGCTCCCGCCAGCAAGGATGACGACGCTGTTAAGCTGATGTTCCAGGTGACCAACCGCGACAACAGTGTGAAGGACGAAATCCGCACTGAGGAGAAGGTCTATGTCAACATCGTGGCGAAGGATACCACCGGCAGCCAGGAGCCTGGCGGCACGAAGTACACCCTGACCCTGGTTGGCGACGACACCTTCATTAAGAGCGATGGCACGGCTCTGGTCGATGTCTTCGCTGGCTCTGCCGGTGTCAACGGCACTGCGGGCACGCAGCTGATCGATGGCGCGGCTAAGAAGGTTCAGACCTATCAGGTCACCGGCGGCGCTGATGTGACCGTACTCGTTAAGGCTAATACTACCGACCTCGTGACTGCCAGCAAGACCGTCACCGTTGATGGGCTTGCGATTGCCGCGAAGAATGACGCCACCAATGGTGACAGCCTGTCCTTCACGATGCCCAACAGCAATCTCACGCTGAACATGAGCGCGGAGGATACCTTCGTGTCTGATAAGGCTCCCACCGTGACCTACAGTGTCACTCTGCACGAGGGCATCACGGGCACCTATAAGGAGTCCGCCACCGCTAACGAGAGCAAGCCTCTGAACGCGGCGTCTGGTGAGACCGCGGGCGTGACCCAGGTTCCCGATGGCGCTATGATCACCATCACCGGCCTTAAGGGCGCTGTCGCCATCGCTCAGGGAACTCCTCTGGCTATGGCTAGCGCTACCACCTACGCCGAGGGTGACACACTCCCCATCTCCGCCGCCAGCGTTGAGCTGTGGGCTGCTACCGAGGTGAAGTTGGATGCCAAGACCAAG
This sequence comes from uncultured Oscillibacter sp., assembly GCF_950073225.1. Lineage (NCBI taxonomy): Bacteria > Bacillati > Bacillota > Clostridia > Eubacteriales > Oscillospiraceae > Oscillibacter > uncultured Oscillibacter sp. Next base: position 16,929 of record NZ_CATMPS010000025.1, on the reverse strand, counting down.
GTTACTGCTCCCGCCCTTGCTGCGGACACCTCTTACTATGTGCCTGTTGGCACCGAACTGACCCCGGAGAAGGACGCTAACTCCGATACCTACACCGCGTTCATCGCCGTGACCGGCGCCGATACGAAGGCCTCTACTACGGAGGGTGCTTTCACCGTCAACGGCAAGGATAAGATCTGGGTCTATGCTGCCTACGAGCTCACCCTGGCCGAGGGTCTCAAGATCACCATTGATGGCAAGGACTTCACTGGCACGGTTTATGTGGATTATGATACCACAGTCACTCCCATTGCTTCTGCCAATCAGATTGCTGTCGAGAAGACGGCCCCTGGTCAGGTCTATGGTAAGAAGTTTACGCCTGATAAGCTGACTGCGGACACTGAGCTTCTGGCGATGACCAAGGTCACCCTGACGGGAGGCAAGATTGCTAAGGCGACTTGGTTCAGCAGTGAGTCTGGTGACAAGAAGGATATTGCCACTGTTAGCGGCGATGATGTGGTTATCGGCGTCCTGGCGAGCGAAAAGATCACCGCTGTTGGTAAGACTACGGATGCCGGCACGAAGATCTCTGTAACTGCTGCGGGCGGTGCCCCGACGATCACCGAAGAGGTGACTGCCGACGGCACGCATACGGCTACGGCTACCTTTGTGGTTGGCACGGGGGCCATTACGGTCACCGAGGCCTAATCCCTAACCACTGCCTAAATTCCCAAGCGGTTTGCGTGTGAGCGCGAACAAATGCCCCGGGCGAAAGCCCGGGGCATTCTTTTACCCTCGCAGAGGGAATCAAAACAACATAATGGAGAAATTATAAATCTCCATTTTTTCGTGGGTTTCCCGGTCCAGGTCCAGTATCACGGAGAAGTCACTCAGAGACGGAAGATCGGAGCAGAGAAACTCCTGCTGTACGGTACGGATGCTGTTGTTGAGCACGGAGGCGAAGGATCGGACCGGCTGGAACGAAATGCCGTTCAGGGTGGCGGAAACCGTCCCGCCGGAGTGCTCCACCCACATCATAGCCTGGGTATAGTTCGGGTTGAAGATGCCGTAAACCCCGCAGTTAAGGGCGGCGGTCTGGGGCCCCTCCAAAATGGCCTTGCCGTCCTGGACGGTGACGCCCTCCGGGCAGGTTATGAATTGAGGGAAGAGGAACTGTTCGTTGACGGCGATGCCGGGAAGGAAGGTCTTTTTGTTCCGGTCCACCTCCGCCAGGGTCAGCCGGGAGACGAAGAAGGCTAGCTTGGAGAGCAGGGAGTCCAGCTGCGTGTTGTCGGCGTTGAAGTCCTCCATGCGAATCCGGTCGGAGAGCTCCCATTGGTTCAGTGCGCAGTGTTCGGTTTGTTTCATATTGCAAATCCTCCTTATATTTAGACCTATGAGAGGGCGCGCCGGGGGAGAAGTTGCACGGGAACGGGCAACGGAGGCGGAAAACGGAATGAAAAAATTGGGCTTGCATATACTGGGCGGGGTGTGGTATAATCATCACAGCCAAGAATTCAATTAGGTCCACGGCAGACACGCAAAAGAAAAACCGGAGGGATGCCGCCCTCCGGTTTTTCATTGTGCTTACCTGCCCTTGCGGTGGCGGTCAAGCCACTTGCTCACATAGTTGCCGGCTATGCTCGCTCCGACTGCCACTAAGAAATCAATTAGGTTTTCCACGGCATTCACCTCCTCCCTGCTGCCAGTTTGGAGAGGGCGGCAGGTTAATTATACCACCGTTCGACAGAAACCGCAAGGGCGGGAAAATACCCCCTTGCCTTTTCTTGCGGCGGTTGGTATAATAATTACAAGCTGCCCTTGTTGTGTTCGCCTGGCCATTTAACATAATGGAAGAAGTTCACAGCGAAGGACTCCCCCGGAGAGTTGGGCCTCTCCGGGGGACTTCTTTTGTACGCTCCCTTCCGGCAAAATTTGCCTCCCCCCCGGCGCAATTCTTGTGCATTCCGCCAATTGCATAAATATTCACAGAGGTTGTATAATTCATTCATCATTAAAACCAATGGAGGCGCAGTTATGAAAAAGAATATCAAGAAAGTCGTCCTTGCCTATTCCGGCGGACTGGATACATCCATCATCATCCCCTGGCTGAAGGAGAACTACGGCGGCGTGGAGATCATCGCCGTGGCCGGAGACGTGGGCCAGGAGCAGGAGCTGGACGGCCTGGAGGAAAAGGCCATCAAGACCGGAGCCAGCAAGCTGTACGTCGCGGACCTCACCGACGAGATGGTGGACGAGGTGATCATCCCGTCTTTGAAAATGGGGGCCAGCTACGAGCAGTACCTGCTGGGCACGGCCTTTGCCCGGCCCATCATCGCCCGGAAGCTGGTGGAAATCGCCAAGGCCGAGGGGGCGGACGCCATCGCCCACGGCTGCACCGGCAAGGGCAACGATCAGGTCCGCTTTGAGCTGGCCATCAAGCGCTTCGCCCCGGAGATGACCATCATCGCCCCCTGGCGGGAGTGGGACATCAAGGGCCGGGACGAGGAGATCGACTATGCCGAGGCCCACAAGGTCCCCCTGAAAATCAGCCGGGAGACGAACTATTCCAAGGATAAAAACCTCTGGCACCTGAGCCACGAGGGCCTGGACCTGGAGGACCCCGCCAACGAGCCCCAGTATGAGAAGGAGGGCTTCCTGGAGATGGGCGTCAGCCCCGTGGCGGCCCCGGACAAGGCCACCTATGTGACCATCGACTTTGAAAAAGGCGTCCCCGTGGCAGTGGACGGAGAGAAAATGAAGGCCAGCGACATTATCCGCAAGCTCAACAAGCTGGGCGGGGAAAACGGCATCGGCCTTCTGGACATCGTGGAGAACCGGCTGGTGGGCATGAAGGACCGGGGCGTCTATGAAACTCCCGGCGGCACGATTTTGTATAAGGCACACGAGTGCCTGGAAATGATTACGGTAGACAAGGACACCGCCCACATGAAGAGCAAGCTGGCGGTGGACTTCGCGGACCTGGTGTACAACGGCAAGTGGTTCACCCCCCTGCGGGAGGCCCTCAGCGCCTTCGCCGACAAGACCCAGGAGCATGTGACGGGCTCCGTGAAGCTGAAGCTCTACAAGGGCAACATGATCACGGCCTCCATCACCTCCCCCGAGAGCCTGTACTCCGAAGAGCTGGTGACCTTCAACGAGAGCGCCTATGACCAGACCAACGCCACAGGCTTCATCAACCTGTGGGGCCTGCCCGACACCGTGCTGGCGCTGCGGGAGCAGGGGAAACTTTAATTTAAAGGAGCAGTATCCATGAAACTTTGGGGCGGACGGTTCAGCAAGGAGACGGATACCCTGGCCAACGATTTCCAGTCCTCCATCCACTTTGACCAGCGGCTCTACCGGGAGGATATCCAGGGAAGCCTTGCCCATTCCGAGATGCTGGCGGCCCAGGGGGTCATCTCCCAGGCGGACAAGGACGCGATCCAGAAGGGCCTGACGGAAATCCTGGCGGATATCGAGGCGGGAAAGGTGGAGTTCTCCCCCGCCAACGAGGATATCCACATGAACGTGGAGGCCCTGCTGACCCAGCGCATTGGCGAAGCGGGAAAGCGCCTCCACACCGCCCGGTCCCGGAACGACCAGGTGGCCCTGGATTTCCGCATGTACGTGCGCAAGGAGATTGGAACCGTCATAGGCCAGCTGCTGGACCTGGAGAAGGTCCTCTGCGCCCAGGCCAGGCAGCACCGGAACACGGTGATGCCGGGCTATACCCACTTGCAGCGGGCCCAGCCCATTTCCTTCGCCCAGCACCTTTTGGCCTACGCCGCCCAGTTCTCCCGGGATGTGACCCGGCTGGAGGACTGCCGCAAGCGCCTGAACGAGTGCCCCTTGGGCTCCGGCGCCCTGGCGGGGACCACCTATCCCATTGACCGCTTCCAGACGGCCCAGGCCCTGGGCTTTGACCGCCCCTGCGGCAACTCCCTGGACGGCGTCAGCGACCGGGACTACGCCCTGGAGCTTCTGAGCGCGCTTTCTATTTTAATGATGCACCTCAGCCGCTTCGCCGAGGAGGTCATCCTCTGGTGCAGCTGGGAATTTAAATTCGTAGAGCTGGACGAGGCCTATTCCACCGGCTCCAGCATCATGCCCCAGAAGAAGAACCCGGACATGGCGGAGCTGGTCCGGGGCAAGACGGGCCGGGTCTACGGCGATTTAATGGGCCTCCTCACGGTGATGAAGGGCCTGCCCCTGGCCTATAACAAGGACATGCAGGAGGACAAGGAGCCGGTCTTCGACGCCCTGGACACCGTGGAGCTGTGCCTCCCGGTGTTCACAGGGATGATCGACACCATGACGGTCCTCCCGGAGAACATGCGCAAGGCGGCGGGCCGGGGCTTCATCAACGCCACGGACTGCGCCGACTACCTGACCAAGAAGGGCATGCCCTTCCGGGACGCGTACACCGCCGCAGGACAGCTGGTGGCCTCCTGCGCCGTTCAGGGGAAGACCCTGGAGGAGCTGACCCTGGAGGAGCTGCGCGCCGTCTCTCCGCTCTTTGGGGAAGACGTTTACGAGGCCTTGAAGCTGGAAAACTGCATGGCCCTTCGTTCTAGTTTCGGTGGCCCTGCGGCGGCGGAGACCACCCGGCAGATTGAGGAAATCGAGGCGTTCATACAGGCGCGGAGCGAATAAGAGGGGGGCATCCCATGAAACCAAAGGTGTATATCGACGGCAAGGAGGGCACCACCGGCCTCCAGATTTACGACCGCCTGACGGCCCGGGAGGACATCGAGCTCCTCCTCATCGACGAGTCCAAGCGCAAGGACCCGGCGGAGCGGAAACAATTTCTCAACGCGGCGGACCTGGTGTTCCTCTGCCTGCCGGACGCCGCCGCCGTGGAAGCGGTGAGCCTGATAGAAAACGGCCAAACCCGGGTGATTGACTGCTCCACCGCCCACCGGACGGCGGAGGGCTGGGTCTACGGCTTCCCGGAGCTGTCCGGACAGCGGGAGGCCATTCGAACGGCGGCCCGGGTGGCGAACCCGGGGTGTTATGCCACAGGCTTCCTCTCGCTGGTCCGGCCCCTGGTGGAGAAGGGGGCGCTGTCCCCCAAGGCCCGGCTGGCCTGCCACGCCCTGTCGGGCTATACGGGGGCGGGAAAAAAGGCCATCGCCCAATATACCGATCCGGACCGGGACAAGGAGCTGGAAAGCCCCCGGCACTACGCGGTTACCTTGGCCCACAAGCATCTGCCGGAGATGGCGGCAATAGCGGGACTGAACCGCCCGCCTCTGTTCATGCCCATGATCTGCGATTATCCCCAGGGAATGGTAGTTACCGTCCCGCTGTGGGCGGAGGAGCTGGAGGGCCCCTGGTCCATTGAGAAGCTCCGGGCACTGTATGAGGACTATTACGGCGGCAGTCCCGTGGTGACCCTTCGTCCCGCCGGCGCGCCCTCCTGCGGCTTTATCGGCTCCAACAATCTCTCCGGGACGGACGGGCTGCAAATTTTTGTCAACGGAAACAGCGGGCAGTTCATGCTCTCCGCCCGCCTGGACAACCTGGGCAAGGGCGCCTCCGGCGCGGCGGTGCAGAACATGAACCTGATGCTGGGCTTCGAGGAAACGGCGGGCCTGGCGCTTTGAGAAAGTACGAGGAACGGATATGCTGAATTTCATCGGCGGCGGCGTCTGCGCCGCCCAGGGCTTCCGGGCGGCGGGAGTCCACGCGGGGGTCAAAACTCACGCGGAATGGAAGAAGGATGTGGCGCTGATCGTCTCCGACGTGGACTGCGCGGCGGCGGCGGTGTTTACGAAAAATGCCGTCAAGGCCGCCCCCATCCATGTGGACCGCAAGCACCTGGCGGATGGAAGAGCCCGGGCCGTCATAGCCAACAGCGGAAACGCCAACGCCTGCGCCCCCCAGGGGGAGGAAAACGCGGAACGCATGTGTGCCGCCGCGGCCCAAGCCCTGGGCTGCAAGCCGGAGGACGTGCTGGTGAGCTCCACCGGCGTCATCGGCCAGCGGATCAACGTGGAGGCCGTCGAGGCCGCGATTCCGGCCCTCTGCGCCGCCCTGGAGCGGTCGGCGGAGGCCAGCGACGCGGCGGGCCACGCCATCATGACCACCGACACCGTGAAAAAAGAGGCGGCGGTGGAAACCACGGTAGGGGGCAAAACCGTCCGCATGGGCGGCGTGGCCAAGGGCAGCGGCATGATACACCCCAACATGGGCACCATGCTCTGCTTCCTCACCACGGACTGCGCCATTTCCCCGGAGATGATCAAAACCGCCCTGCTGGAAACGGTAAGCGTCAGCTTCAACCGCATCAGCGTAGACGGAGATACCTCCACCAACGACACCTGCTGCGTCCTGGCCAACGGCCTGGCGGGAAACGAGCCCATTACGGCCAAGGGCCCGGACTACGACGCCTTCCTGGCGGCCCTGCGGGCTCTGTGCACGGAGCTTGCCAAGAAAATGGCCTCCGACGGCGAAGGAGCACGGCATCTCATCACCTGCACCGTCCAAGGCGCAAAATCCGAAAAAAGTGCCGAGACCATCGCCAAGTCCGTAGTGTCCTCCACCCTGACCAAGGCGGCCATCTTTGGCGCGGACGCCAACTGGGGCCGGGTCCTCTGCGCCATGGGCTACTCCGGGGAGGACTTTGACCCGGATCAAGTGAATGTCCATTTCGCCAGTGCCGCCGGGGATGTCCAGGTCTGCGCCAAGGGCCGGGGCCTGGATTTTGACGAGGATCTCGCCAAGAAGGTCCTGACGGAGCATGACGTGGAAATCAACATCTCCATGGGAGAGGGAGAAGCCTCCTGCACCTGCTGGGGCTGTGACATCACCTACGACTATATCAAAATCAACGGCGACTACAGAACATAAAGGGGGCGGACGGCATGTCTTCCCATGAGCAGCAGGCCCAGACCCTGATCGAGGCCCTGCCTTATATTCAGAAATTTACCGGCAAGACCATCGTGGTCAAATACGGCGGCAACGCCATGATCTCCGACGAGCTGCGCCGGGCGGTGATGAGCGACGTCATCCTGCTGAACCTGGTGGGCATCCGGGTAGTGGCCGTTCACGGCGGCGGGCCGGAGATTTCCGCCATGCTGAAAATGATCGGCCACGAGTCCAAATTTGTGGACGGCCTGCGCTATACCGACGTCACCACCATGGACATCGTCCAGGCCGTCCTCTGCGGCAAGGTCAACAAGGACCTGGTGTCCCAGCTGGGCCGCCTGGGAGGCCGGGCCGTGGGCCTGTGCGGCATGGACGGGCAGCTCTTCCAGGCGGAGCAGATGGACGAAAAATACGGCCTGGTGGGCCGGATCACCGGCGTGAACCCCGAGCCGGTGAAAAGCGCCCTGGAGCACGGCTATATCCCCATCGTCTCCACCGTGGCTCAGGGGGTGGATTCCGACACGGCCTATAACATCAACGCGGATACCGCCGCCGCCAAGCTGGCGGAAGCCCTGGGGGCGGAGAAGCTGATTTTGCTCACCGATGTCCGGGGGCTCCTCCGGGACCCCAAGGACGAGAGCACCCTCATCCATGTGGTCCGCACCCAGGAGGTCCCTGCCCTGGTGGAGGAGGGGGTCATCTCCGGGGGCATGATCCCCAAGATGCAGTGCTGCGTGGACGCCATCCACGGCGGCGTGGAGCGGGTCCACATCCTGGACGGCCGCATCCCCCATTCCATCCTCATTGAGCTGCTCTCCGACGAGGGCATCGGCACCATGATGAAAAAGGAGGAGGCCCTATGACATCCGAGGCCATTAAGAGCTTGACCCATCAGCATATCATGAACACCTACGGCCGGTTCCCCGTGGCCCTGGACCACGGGGAGGGGGCCACCCTCTACGACCCGGAGGGCCGGGAATACATCGACTTCACCAGCGGCATCGGCGTCACGGCCCTGGGCTATGGAAACCAGCCCTGGGCAGAGGCCGTTGCGGACCAGGCGAAGAAGCTGGGCCACACGTCCAACCTGTTCTACACCGAGCCTCCGGCGAAGCTGGCGGAGATCCTCTGCCGCCGAACCGGGGAAAGCGCCGTCTTCTTCGCCAACGGCGGCGGGGAGGCCAACGAGGGCATGATCAAGCTGGCCCGGAAATACAGCTTTGACAAATACGGCCAGGGCCGCAGCGCCATCGTCACCCTGAAAAACTCCTTCCACGGCCGGACCATTACCACCTTGAAGGCCACGGGGCAGGATGTGTTCCACAACTACTTCTTCCCCTTCACCGAGGGCTTCCGCTACGCCCCCGCCAACGACTTGGAGGCGCTGCGCGCCCAGGACCGGGGGGACGTCTGCGCCGTCATGGTGGAGCTGGTCCAGGGCGAGGGCGGCGTGCTCCCCCTGGATAAGGGCTACGTAAAGGCGGTGGAAGCCCTTTGCGCGGAAAAGGACTGGCTGCTCCTGGTGGACGAGGTCCAGACCGGCGTGGGCCGGACGGGGACGCTCTTTGCCTTCCAGCAGTATGACGTTCTCCCCGACGTGGTGAGCTTTGCCAAGGGCATCGCCGGGGGCCTGCCCATGAGCGGCATCATGGCCAATGAGAAATGCAAGGACGTTCTGGGCCCCGGGATGCACGCCACCACCTTCGGCGCGAACCCCGTCTGCGCCGCCGCGGGCTTGGTGGTCCAGGAGACCCTCAGCGACGGATTCCTGAAGGAGGTCCAAGAGAAGGGCGAGTATCTCCGCAAGGGCATCGAGGCCCTGAATCTGCCCTGCTTTGGAAAAACCCGGGGCCTGGGCCTGATGATCGGCGTCGAGGTCCGGGAGGGATGGACCAACAAAGACATTGCGGGCAAGCTGATTGAAAACGGCCTTCTCATCCTCACCGCCGGGCCGGGAATGCGGCTGCTGCCGCCCCTGGTTATTACGAAGGACGAGATGGACAAGGGCCTGAACATCATGAAAAAGACCCTGGGCTGAGAGAAAGGGAGGACGCTATGGAAAAGCACTTTTTAAAGCTTCTGGACTTCACCCCGGCGGAGATTCAGCAGTTTCTGGACACGGCGGCGGATTTGAAAGCCAAGAAGAAGGCCGGAACCCCCCACAGGTATCTGGAGGGGAAGAACGTGGCCCTGATTTTTGAAAAGACCTCCACCCGGACCCGCTGCGCCTTCGAGGTGGCCGCCCAGGACCTGGGCATGGGCAGTACTTACCTGGGCCCCACCGGCTCTCAAATCGGAGTGAAGGAGTCCATTGCCGACACCGCCCGGGTGCTGGGCCGGATGTATGACGGCATCGAGTACCGGGGCTTCGGCCAGGCCATCGTGGAGGAGCTGGCGGAGTACGCCGGGGTCCCCGTGTTCAACGGCCTCACCGACGAGTTCCACCCCACCCAGATCCTGGCGGATTTCCTGACCATTCAGGAGCACTTCGGAAAGCTCCGGGGCGTGAAGCTGGTCTACCTGGGAGACGCCCGCTTCAACATGGGCAACTCCCTCATGGTGGGCTGTGCCAAAATGGGCATGCACTTTGCCGCCTGCGCCCCGAAGGCATATATGCCGGATCAGGCCCTGATCGATACCTGCCAGGCCATCGCCAAGGAGACCGGCGCGGTTTTGGAATTCATTGAGGACCCCATGAAAGCGGTTCAAAACGCCGGTGTCCTTTACACCGACGTCTGGGTCTCCATGGGCGAGCCTGTGGAGGTCTGGGAGGAGCGCATCGCCGCCCTGGGCCCCTATCAGGTGACCAAGGCCCTGATGGACGCGGCGGGCCCCCAGTGCCGCTTCATGCACTGCCTCCCCGCCTACCACGACCACAAGACCAAGGTGGGCAGGGAGATGGGCGAGCGCTTTGGACGGGAGGCCATGGAGGTGACGGACGAGGTTTTCGAGTCGCCCCAGTCCATTGTCTTCGACGAGGCGGAGAACCGGATGCACACCATCAAGGCCGTGATGTACGAGCTGATGAAATAAATAAGGGGAAGAGGAGAGGCGGAAAACCGCCCCTCCTCTTTTTCCGTTTCAGGTATAATTTTCCCCCGGGGCTGGAAAAATGAAACCATCACTGACAGGAGGCATACACACGAGATGGTGAAAGGCATTTCCAGACGGGTGGTCGTGGTGGACTCCCCGGACCAGCGGTTTTTCGAGCAGGCGATTTTCATCGTGCGGAACGACGCCGCCGGGGAGGGGGTCACCTCCCGGGAACTGGTGGAGGAGGCCCGGAGGGTGGCCCGGAACTACGCCGGGGGGGACCACGGAAAATTCAGCCGGGCCTGGCGGGACCTGAGCCCGGCGGTCTACACCCTCATGGGCGCGGCGGCCATCGGACTTTTGTGGCTGATTGTGGCGCTGATCTAAAAGGGACCCTGGAAGCCCTCTTCGCGGAGGGGCTTCCAGGGTCCTCGCCTATGCTGCGTTACAAAGCGATTACCTTCGTTGCGATGGCCTCCTGGAAAGCCCGGTCATGCTCCACAAAGATCATCGTGGGAGCAAAGCCCCGCAGCAGCTCCTCGATCTGGAGACGGGAGTCGATGTCAAGGAAGTTCAGCGGCTCGTCCCATACATACAGGTGGGCCTGTTCGCAGAGGCTGGCGGCGATGAGAACCTTTTTCTTCTGCCCGCCGGAGTAGTCCTCCAGAAGGCGGTCAAACTGCTCCCGGGAGAAGCCCAGCTTCCGCAAAATGGCCTTGAAGAGGCTCTCGCCGATTCCCCGCTCCAGAATGAAGTCTCCCAGAGCCCCCCGGAGAAACGACGTATCCTGGGGCACGTAGGAGATGTTCAGCCCCGGGGCCGTAGACAAAGCCCCCTCATGCCGGATGTTCTGCCCCAGCAGCAGCTTGAAAAGGCTGCTTTTCCCGCTGCCGTTCCGGCCCTCCAGGGCAATCCGATCTCCCTGCTCCACGGCAAAGTCCAGGGGCCCGCAAACCCTCCGGTCCCCGTACCAAAGCGTCAGATCCGAGCAGGAGACCAGCCGCTTGGCGTGGTGGGCCAGGGGGAAGAGCTTCAAAGCCTCCACGGTCTCCCGGTTTTGGAGCAGCCCCCGCTTTTCCTCCAGAGCCTTCTCCTGCCGGGCCTCCAGGGATTTGGCCCGCTTCATCATCTTGGCGGATTTGTGGCCCACGAAGCCCTTGTCATAGGCCCCGGTTTTGGAGGTCTCCACCCGGTCGGACCAGACGGAGGTCCGCCGGGCCGCTTTCTGAAGCCGCCGCACGTCTTTTTGGAGCCGTTCGTTTTTCGCCTCTTCAAACTGCTGAACCCGGTCGAAGTTCTCCCTCCAGGAGCTGTAGGACCCCGCCTGGACCTGGATGTCCGAGCGGTTCAGGGCCAGGATGTGGTCCACACAGCCGTCCAGGAAGCGGCGGTCGTGGGATACCAGGATAAAGCCCCGCTGCCGCCGGAGGTAGGCGGAAACCAGTTCCCGCCCGTGGGCGTCCAAGTGGTTGGTGGGCTCGTCGATGAGGGGGAAGCGCCCCTCCCGGAGGAACAGGGCCGCCAGGAGGACTTTCGTCCGCTCCCCGTTGGAGAGGGTGGAGAAGGGCCGCCATAAAGCCTCTTCCTCCACACCCAGCAGGGACAGCTCTTTTGGGAACCGCCAGCTCTCCGCCTCCGGGCAGAGATCTTCCAGCACCTCCGCCGTCAGCCTCTCCTGGTCTGGGACAGGACAGGGGAAGTAGTCGAAGGGCACGGAGGAGACCAGGCTCCCCTCGCAGGGATATTCCCCCATCAGAAGCCGCAGCAGGGTGGTCTTCCCCCGGCCGTTCCGGCCTACCAGGCCCAGCCGCCAATCGGTGTCGATTTGAAAACAGGCGTCCTGAAACACGGGGTCAGGACTGCCGGGATAGGAAAAGGTCAGGCGATCCGCCTGAATCATAGACATACGCGTCATCTCCTTGCTGTGAAATAAAAAAGATAAGGACCGCAGGAAAGCCTCCCGCGGCCCGTCACAGCGCAAGCCGCCCCGGAACCGGGCGGCAGGGCAGTTATGACGCGAGGGCTGGAGGTGAGCTGCGCTTTCCCGCTTGACGGCACAACGCCGCCCCGGCCCCGCCTGCGCGGCGCCGGAAACCAAGTCACTTGGCATTCAGCAGGAAGTCAGTCTCACGCTTCCACCCCTTTCGGTTTGTTCAGGGGGGAGTATACCACGTCCCCGCCCCGCCGTCAAGGCCCTCTTTCCGGGCGGATGTTCCGCCGGGGCGGAGGGCGGAAGCCGTCCTCCGTCAAAGCGACGGCGCACCATTTGGAAACAGGCTGAAAAAAAGAGGAAATCCGGCAAAATTTCTCTTGACACGGGGAGAATTTTCAAGTATTATTTATGGGCATGCGGCGGAGAGGACATCCTCTGCGCCCCGCGACCGCGATGAACCGGGAGATTGCTCGAAAGAGGTAACTTCCGGGGAGTATGTCCGATAATCGGGCGGCTGAGAAAGGTCTGTACGCGAGCGTAGATCGCCGCGCCATGACGGAACCGGCTTGCTTTGCGCCGGGTTTTTTCATGAGCGGGAATGATACGCACGGATAAGCGGACAGAAAAATTTCTCTCGCCGTACGGAATCGACGCGAATTAAAAACCGTACGAATTAGGAGGAACCCGAACATGGCACAGAAGGAAAAGATCCGCATCCGCCTGAAGGCGTATGACCACCAGGTAATTGACCAGAGCGCGGAGAAGATTGTGGAAACCGCCAAGCGCACCGGCGCCGAGGTTTCCGGCCCCATCCCCCTGCCCACCAAGAAGGAGATCATCACCATCCTGCGCTCCGTCCACAAGCACAAGGACAGCCGGGAGCAGTTCGAGCGCCGGACCCACAAGCGGCTCATCGACATCACCAAGTCCTCCCCTAAGACCGTGGAGGCCCTGATGGCCCTGGAGCTCCCCGCCGGCGTGGAGATTGAGATTAAGCTGTAAGACCCCCATTACCCTGTTGAACCGCAGTCTGCCGCCTTGTCGAGGCAGACGGGTCAAGTTGGCCGGAACGGTTCCCAATGGCCGCGGCCGGTCAACCAATAACCTTATTTAAGGAGGAACCTACATGAAAGCGATCATCGGCAAAAAAGTGGGCATGTCCCAGATTTTTGACGAGAACGGCCATGTGATCCCCGTCACGGTCATCGAGGCGGGCCCCTGCGTGGTCGTGCAGAAGAAGACGGCTGAAAAGGACGGCTACGAGGCCGTGCAGCTGGGCTTCGAGGACATTGCGGAGCGCAAGCTCACCAAGCCCGAGCTGGGCCACCTGAACAAGGCGGGCGTAGCCCCCAAGAAGCACCTGAAGGAGTTCAACCTGGAGAACGCCGCCGAACTGAACGTGGGCGACATCGTTAAGGCCGACACCTTCGCCGCGGGAGACTTCGTGGATGTCACCGGCACCAGCAAGGGCCACGGCTTCCAGGGCGTTGTCAAGCGCCACGGCGCGGCCGTGAAGCGCAACACCCACGGCGGCGGCCCCGTTCACCGCCACCAGGGCTCCCTGGGCGCGGGCACAACCCCGGGCCGCATCATGAAGGGCCGCGACGGCGCGGGCCACATGGGCGTGGACCAGGTCACCGTGCAGAACCTCTCCGTGGTCAAGGTGGACCCCGAGCTGAACATGCTGGCGGTCTGCGGCGCGGTGCCCGGCCCCAAGGGCGGGCTTGTGACCATCAAGTCCACGGTCAAGGTCCACAAGGTCAAGCAGGCCGGCGCGGACATCAGCAAGAACCCGCAGAAGGCTTCCGGCCGCAACCCGCAGAAGGCCTCCGCCAGAAGCAAGTGAGAAAGGGGTGCTGAGTAAATGTCTACTGTGAAAGTTTTAAACATGGCCGGCGCGGAAGTCGGCACTGTGGAACTCAGCGACGCGATCTTTGGCATTGAGCCCAACGAGTCCGTCGTTCACGAGGTGGTAAAGAATCACCTGGCCAACTGCCGTCAGGGCACCCAGAGCGCCCTGACCCGCGCGGAAGTTTCCGGCGGCGGCAAGAAGCCCTGGCGCCAGAAGGGTACGGGCCACGCCCGCCAGGGCAGCACCCGGGCTCCCCAGTGGACCCACGGCGGCATCGTCTTCGCGCCGAAGCCCCGGAGTTACCGCTACGTGCTGAACAAGAAGGTCCGGCGCCTGGCGCTGAAGTCCGTCCTCTCCGCCAAGGCCGCCGAGGGCTGCCTGGTGGTCATCGACGCCATCAAGCAGACGGAAATCAAAACCGCCGAGTTCCGCAAGTTCCTGAACGCTGTCAAGGTCGACGGCAAGGCCGTGGTGGTAACCCCCGCCATGGACGAGACGATCGTCAAGAGCGCCCGGAACCTTCCCGGCGTGCTGACCACCCCCGCGGCGCAGCTGAATGTCTATGACATCGTAAACGCCAAGTACCTGGTGGTGGATCAGGCCGCCCTCGCTAAAATCGAGGAGGTGTACGCGTAATGACCGCATACGATATTGTGATCCGCCCCGTCATCACCGAGCGGGCCATGGCCGGAGCCGCCGGCAAGAAGTACGTCTTCGAGGTGGCCAAGGACGCCGGTAAGGTGGAAATCAAGAAGGCCGTAGAGGAAATCTTCGGCGTAAAGGTGGCCGCCGTCAACACCCTGACGGTGCCCGGCAAGGAAAAGCGCATGGGCGCGGGCCGTCCCGGCATGACGAAAACCTGGAAAAAGGCCTACGTCCAGCTGACCCCCGATTCCAAGACCATCGAGTTCTTTGAAGGAATGGTCTGATTCTACGGAAGGAGTGTAACGACAAATGTCTATTAAAACCTTTAAGCCGACGACTCCCTCCCGGCGTCAGATGACGGTCTCCGGATTCGACGGCATTGACAAAAAGGCCAAGCCCGAGCCCAAGCTCACCGAGACACTGAAAAAGAGCGCCGGCCGGAACAGCTACGGCCGCATCACCGTCCGCCACCGGGGCGGCGGCAACAAGCGGAAATACCGTGTCATCGACTTCAAGCGCGACAAACACGATATGTTCGCCACCGTCCTCCGCCTGGAGTACGACCCCAACCGCTCCGCCAACATCGCCCTCCTGGAGTATGAGGACGGCGAGCGCCGCTACATTCTGGCCCCCGTGGGCCTGAAGGCCGGCGACAAGGTGGAGTCCGGCCCCAGCGCCGACATCAAGGAGGGCAACGCCCTCCCCCTGGCCAACATTCCCGTGGGCACCATGATCCACAACATCGAGCTCCACCCCGGCAACGGCGCCCAGCTGGTGCGCTCCGCCGGAACCGCCGCCCAGCTCATGGCGAAAGAGGGCGGCGACGCCCAGATCCGCATGCCCTCCGGCGAGGTCCGCATTGTTCGGACCAACTGCATGGCCACCATCGGCCAGGTGGGGAACATTGACCACGCCAACATCAACATCGGCAAAGCGGGCCGCAAGCGCCACATGGGCTGGCGTCCCACTGTCCGGGGCTCCGTCATGAACCCCTGCGACCACCCCCACGGCGGCGGCGAGGGCCGCGCCCCGGTTGGCCGCTCCGGGCCCGTGACCCCCTGGGGCAAGCCGGCTCTGGGCTACAAGACCCGGAAGAAGAAGAACCCCACCAGCAAATTCATCGTCAAGCGCCGCAACGAGAAGTAAGGGAGGCAGATGAAACATGAGCAGATCCATTAAGAAAGGCCCGTACGTTGCCCCCGAGCTTCTGAAGCGGGTCGAGGAAATGAACGCGAAGAACGAGAAGAAGGTCCTCAAGACCTGGAGCCGCAGCTCTACCATCTTCCCCTCCTTCGTGGGCCACACCATCGCCGTGCACGATGGCCGGAAGCATGTGCCCGTCTACGTCCAGGAGGACATGGTCGGCCACAAGCTGGGTGAGTTCGCCCCCACCCGCACCTTCCGCGGACACCGGAAGGACTGAGTTGAAGGAGGATGCAGAACATGGAAAATAAAGTTGCGAAGGCCTATCTGCGCTACGTCCGCATTGCCCCCCGGAAGGTCCAGATTGTCTGCGACCTGATCCGCGGCAAGGACGCGGGCAGCGCCATGGCCATCCTGATGCAGACCCCCAAGGCTGCCTCCGAGCCCCTGCAGAAGCTTCTGAAGAGCGCCGTTGCCAACGCCGAAAACAACTTCGGCATGGACCCCGCCAAGCTGGTGGTGTCCGAGGTTTACGCCACGCCCGGCCCCATCCTCAAGCGGATGATGCCCCGGGCCCAGGGCCGCGCCTACCGTATCAACAAGCGCACTTCTCACGTCACCCTGGCTGTGGCGGAAAAGGCATAAGAGGGAGGAGAACCGTTTATGGGACAGAAAGTCAATCCCCACGGCCTGCGCGTGGGCGTCATTAAAGACTGGGATTCCCGCTGGTACGCCAGTGACGAGAAGGTCGGCGACCTGATTGTGGAGGACCAGAAGATCCGCAAATACCTCAAAAAGACCCTGTACGGCGCCGGCGTGCCCAAGATTGAGATTGAGCGCAGCGGCGACGTGGTGACGGTCTTCCTGCACTGCGCCCGGCCCGGCATGGTCATCGGCAAGGGCGGCGAGCAGATCGAGCAGTACCGCTTGGCTGTGGAGAAGCTGGTGGGCAAGAAGGTCCGCCTGAACATCGTCGAGGTCCGCAACCCCGACATGAACGCCCAGCTGGTGGCGGAGAACATCGCCCAGCAGCTGGAAAAGCGCATCTCCCACCGCCGCGCCATGAAGAACGCCATGGCCCGGGCCATGCGGGCCGGCGCCAAGGGCATCAAGACCTGCTGCTCCGGCCGTCTGGGCGGCCGCGAAATCGCGGGCGTTGAGCACTATCATGAGGGGACGATCCCTCTGCAGACCATCCGCGCCGACATCGAGTACGGCTTCGCGGAGGCCGCCACCACCTTTGGCCGCATCGGCGTGAAGGTGTGGATCTACAAGGGCGAGGTGCTGAGCCAGACCCTGCGCACCACTCCCCGCACCATGGACACCTCCAAGCCCTATCAGGAGCGCCGGGAGCGTCGTCCCCGCCGCGACGGAGACCGCCGGGGCGGCTTCAATCGGGACCGTCAGGGCGGCGGCGGCTTTAACCGCGGCGGCGGACGGCCCGGCCAGGGCGGCGGCTTCAACCGCGCCG
>NZ_CATMPS010000024.1:0-45057 GCF_950073225.1 uncultured Oscillibacter sp. | reverse complement strand
GCGGATAATTGCAGATTATCCTGCAAGTGAGCATATAGAAGGCCGCCAGATAATATCTGGCGGCCTTCTATATGCTCAAAGTGAAAAACTCATTTTTCTTCGTGGATGCTTCTCTGCGAGCAACATATTTTGCCGCTGTGTAGCAACATGTGTGTAAATTTGCGTTGTTGAAATAGAGCTATGTCCTAACAACGATTGAATATATCGGATATCCATTCCTGCTTCCAGCAATGAGGTTGCAAACGTATGCCGAAACATATGAGGTGTCACATGATAGGTTATTCCCATTTTTTTCAGATATTTATTAATAATTCTGCGCACCGATTGAGGAGAGAGCGGGTGTATCCTCTGATTAAAGAAAATCGCCTTTTGGTTGTGTATTTCCTCTGAGAATTCCTGACAGTATATGTGGGCTATTCGGACAACCTCCGGTGTTGAAAGCTGAAGAATACGCTCTTTTTGCCCTTTGCCATTGACTAGCAACTGAATTGAGTCGTCACTCAGCAAAAATGTGTCGTTGTTTAATGCACAAAGCTCCGAAACTCGAAGCCCTGTGCCAAAGAGTAGCTCCAGAATCATAATGTCCCGCAAAGTATTTCTATGCTTCGTCGAATAAGTACTATAAACATATGCCAACAGGTCACGAAGTATCTGATTTGGGATAATTCGAGGAAGCTGCTGGGGAGAGCGGATGTGAATGTGGAGTCTATTAAAGGGATTTTCTATTATAATATTATTTTCTTCCAGATTTCTGTAAAAGGCTCGTACACTAGCTAGTTTTCGTTTGACAGAACGTGGGTTAAATTTTTGATTTAGGTATTTAATATACTCATTTAGCTCATTTGAGCTCGGCCATTCTCCGCCTACAAACTCAGAAAATTGCAGAAGATCAATTCTATATGCTTTAAGTGTATTTGGAGATAGTTTTCGCACATACTCGCCAGATGCAAGATACTGGCTAATAAGCTTAGGCATTATTTCCATAAAAAATCCTCCTTTTATATTGTAGTATACTTCATTATGGAGGAAACCCTTTGGACTGTCTATGCGTATTCTAATTTTTAAGAAATGGTAAATATAAATAAAATAGATTGCTATTTCTTTGCCAACGTGGTATAATATGGCTAATTTTAGAGATGAGTCACTTTTTGCTCTTAGCAGAGTGGGTAAGATTTAGATATAAAAGGGTGTAGGATATGCTCGCATTTATTCATCTATCCGATATTCACTTCAATAAATATAGCAACGATTCTTATGATGTTGATAAGGATTTACGGAACGAAGTGCTGTGGGATATTACATATTGTTGCAAAAGCGCCATCACTGAAATAAATGGGATACTCATATGCGGCGATATTGCGTTCAGTGGGCAGGCGGCGGAATACAAGGCTGCTTCTGAATTCCTTGAACAAATCTGCACGGAATTGTCGATTGACAGGACTCACATTTTCTGCGTACCTGGGAATCATGATGTCGATCAAAATATCACAAAAAACACAAGCTGCGTTAAATTATTACAGCATCAACTGGAAAACGCACACACTCAGGTAGACTATGACCTCTGCCTGGCAAAGTTTATGCGGTCTCCCCAGGACGCATATACGCTGGGCCTTCCCATTCAAAATTTCAATGAGACTTTTGCGGCACGATATTGTTGTGATTATACACAGGACAAGCTCTTGTGGCAGCAAATCATGCCCATTGACGCGGAGCATAACCTTTGCCTGGTTGGGATCAATTCCGCCATGATTTCCAGCGAAGAGGATCACATCAGTGAAACACAAGAAAAGAAAATGCGTATTGGTAATTGTCAGATACCAGAGAGAAGCACCCACACGATTTATCTCAGTTTATGTCACCATCCGCCGGAGTGCTGGGAGGACCCGGGCAAAATACTCAGCGAGAAAATGAGTAACAGGGTCGCTGTTCAGTTGTATGGCCATAAACATGTCCAGAAAATCGAGTTTAACGGAAAGAGTCTCATTGTTGGCAGCGGAGCGACACATCCGTGCCGCACATATGGCGAATGGAAGCCGCGATATAACTGGATCACTTTGGATGTCGACAGTAAAAGCGGAACGCCCTGTTTAACGGTGAGAATCTATTCGCGGGTCTTGAATCATGCGCAAACTGCCTTTGAACCTGAGAAGAGGCTTCCGGGCGGCGTAGAATACGAGGAGTTTCAAATCAACCTGGAGGAAAAAGCTGATGAAGAAGCGCTTTCGAAGGATACAAATTCCTCGTCAGAAGAAGAACTCAAAACGCCGAAGATTTCCGTACAATCGTGGGAACGCCGATTTATTTACGGCTTCATGAATCTCCCCTTTTTCCGTCGGCGAGAGATCCTTGCGGAGTTGAATCTGGACAGGCTGGCGGATGGGGAGACCCCGCATATATGTTTACTGGACAGCTATATCAGGCGGGCTAAGGAACAGGGCTGCGTTGAGCAGCTGCTGGAAGAAGTAAGAAGGGGGCCAATGGTATGAATGGAAATTTTCGTGAATGGTATTTAGATGTGTGCCCAAATCCAAGCGAGGGCCAGGTGGAAAAAAGAATCGCGTGCATAGAGAATTTTGCGGAAAACGCAGCGATTGAAGACATAAAATTTCTGTTGAATTTATACGGCAAGCGGACTGTGGGCCAGGAGCAGCTGGATAAGTTCGTCGAATCGTTTGCTCAAGTGGACCCCTCGTTTTCAAAGAAACACAAAGAAGAACTGACGCTCTTGGCTGGCGTCACCTTGCTGGAAATCGTGGAAAACAGCGACATACGCGACATTGGAGAATTGCTGATAATAAGCTATTCCTTTGCTCACGAACAAGTGCCTTTTCCTGCAATTCTGGAGACGGTCAAACAAGAGTTTGATGACAACCGGTGTAGCTTACGAGAAAATCTGGACAACCAGAATACGCCCGCCTTTTCTGTAATGGGATTATCGGAGCTGAAAACGTACATTGAAGAAAATGGCTGGGAGGGAGATGCGCCAGCCAAACTTCTGAAGGTTTTGAGCAGTGTCCAAAGCAGTGTACAGGCAATCAAAAAGCGGATTACTGAGCAAGAAGAACACCAAGACATTTACAGGGAAGACTCTCAACTGCTTTGGTGGATGCTCTCAGAACGGAGTAATAGTCTCGGCTGTCCTTTGAAGACTTTGGAAAAGACTGAGGGAAGTATTGTCATTGGATATGAGGCGGCTCAGTTTGTTACGAACTACCCCGGCCCTTATGCGATGGAGGGGATATTGGGAAAGCTGATTGCTGCATGCAAGGGAGCGCAAAAGAAGCAGTCTTTCTCGGACTGCGTCATGGGAGTACCGTCCATACTGCGGGAGAAAATTCTCAAAGTTGCTAAAAATTCGCCGATATTGGAATGCCTCCCGCTTTGCAACGGGATCATTTGCTCTCATAACGCCGAAAAGGCAGAGGAATGGTATCCTAAATTCCGGCGGGAGTTTTTTGAAATTGAGAACGATAACTTTACACCATATCAATATGCATGGCAGATGTATCTTGAAGTTTTAGCGTTGCGTTGCTATGAAAATTGCTATAAGTAGAATAAGGAACGTCTATGGATAATTCTGATTTTATTGATGCCGGTATACTGGAGGTCGATTCTGAAGGCAAAACCGACACGGATGGATCGGGGGCAGTCCAACTGCCGGAAGGGCAGCCGCTTTCCGTGGAACAGCTGAATCCGATCTTCGCGGCCGAGAAATCCAATCTTTGTATATTGGCGGGTGATGTCGGCAGCGGCAAAACAGCGCTTCTCACTTATATTTATCATGCGGTTTTAACGGGAAAGTACCAGGAAAAGTATCTTTTTGCCGGTTCACAGACGTTGGCCGCCTTTGAGGAGCGGGCTTTTCCCACAAGGGTCGATTCCATGCGCGCACAACCTGATGTGGGAAGGACACCCAAGGGTTCTATTGATCAATTTCTGCATCTTCGTTTTCAACGGCGTGACTCCGGTGAGATGATCAACCTCTTGACAACAGACTTTTCCGGAGAAGATTTCAAGGAGATCCACGCGGACATCCATGCGGCGCAGGAAAGATTTCCGGTTGCCTGCGCCGCAGCCCACTTCCTCTATATTCTGAACGGGGAACTCCTGATCAGGAAGAGAGATCGAGATGGGGAATTGTTGCGTATGGAGCATCTTTTGCGCACGTTCTCCGACGGCGGACTTTTGAAACATAATTCTCGTATTTTGATTGTTATTAGCAAATATGACCTGATTGCAAAAATGGATGAGGGCTCTTTTTCGGATTTTGCAAACAGCATTCTTGCAAGAGTAGTCAAAAAAATTCCGGCGCTAGAAGAAAGATGCCGTCTCTATCAGATTGCAGCCATGCCGGGCGATACCGAAACCTGCCTGGTAGGGTATGGCGTGGAGCAGTTATTGGATGATATTCTGGCGGAATCTTCTGTTTGGAGTAAGGCTACACAGCGGCAAGTATCTGAAATGAAGTCGCAATTTAATTTGTGGGGAGAGCTGGCAAAAAGATGAAGAACGGATCGTGTTTTATCCTTGGCCTTCCTGCTGCGGGAAAAACATCTTTTTTGGCGGCTCTAGCATATTCGCTGGAGCAGACCGATATTCAGACAAAGCTCAAGTGGGACAGGTTTACAGGGAACCACCAGTATTTGGCCCTGCTGGCAGAAACCTGGGCAAAAGGGGAAAAAGTCCCAAGAACGAACCCGGGTACAGAGCAGGAGCGCCTGCACCTCCAATTACAAGACAGCGAGGGCAACGTCTTTCAAGTTGAATTTCCCGACCTCTCTGGAGAAACATTCCAGAAGCAGTATCGCACACGCGAGATGGAAGCGGAGCTTGCTGCCCAAATCACAGCCTGCGGAAGCATTATGCTCTTTATCAACCCGGGAAACATCAAGGAGCCGGAGCTGATTTCGGAGCTTCCCGCTCACATCAGGAGGGAGTCGCCTCCGGAGGATTCACAGGGAGCCGCGAAGGACAGCCCTGAAGAGACACCGCCTGGGGAAGATACGCCCGCAGAAGCACCCAAAGAAGCAACGCCTACGGCTATACAGCTTGCAGTCCTCCTGCAGGACATTTTGTTTTTGCTGGAAAACCACGAGAGCGGCGCCGTACCACTTGCGGTAGTCGTTTCTGCCTGGGATGTTGTCGCAGACTGTGAAGGCCCGGAGCAGTGCGTGAAAGAACATCTCCCATTATTATGGCAATATCTTTATACACACAGAGATCAATTAGACGTTTTATACTATGGCATCAGCGCCCAGGGCGGACGGCTGAATTCAGAGGAAGAGACGGAGCGATTGCTTGAAAAACATAGCGCTGCGCCTGTAAAGAGAATTCTGGTCGTCGATTCCGCCGGAGAACGATTACATGACATCACGCTCCCTCTATGGAATGTGATGCATGCGTCAGTGGAGATGTAGAAATGGCAAAAATACACCAGGCGCTTTGGGGATATTCCAATGGACACGATCTGTTGGCCTCATCGGTTCCGCTTTCAAACCAATCCTTGAAAATACTAGGGCCGCTCAGCGATTTGTCCGGCCCCGCTGTACCAAAAGGCTTTGACGGCTATTTGACAGGCTGCTTTTTGCTGGCAGAGAATTTCTATGCCTTGAGTAAGACATGGTACGCGCCCGAAATGCCCAGGTTAGGCTGCGTTTGGACGCATACACTGCTTTTAGACTGCGGCAGCTCAACGGAGATTAATCAAATTGACCTGGAGAGCTTATTTCAGCGGCCAAGCACCCTTAAAAGGACATGGAAAAACTTTTATATGATGCCCATTGAGATTGACGGTGCATATAAAAGCGGCCCCACACCCTCTGATATTCAAAAAACAGCGTACTGCCTATTGTCCATTCTGACCAGACATGCGGAACCGGTAGTCGCGGTTGCCGAGAATAACGCGGCACTTAACGCGGCGCTTGCGTATATGCTTTGTGATATGGGACTAAACTTCTTCAGAGATCTCACCTTTTGCACGGGTTCGTTTTCTAATCGGGAAGTGCAAAAGGTGCCTTTGGATCTGCAAATTATGCCATCCTCGGTAACGAGAGCCTCTTTTCGATCAAACCGATCAAAAATGTTTTTTTTGGACATTTCTCAATATCTTTGTCCACACAATCTTCATGCGGCGTCTGTGGCTAAGCGGAAATCGCCGCAAATCAGGAATTTTGTGCAATCCTGCGGCACACAGTATTACAACTATAAAAATTGGTTTGCATTTGAGCAGATTTATGACTTGCTTATCCATTTAGATAAATTTTCCATAACGGAGATTCTATGTCTGCTTGAGAAAAATATAAACAACAAAAGAGATGTTACGAATGTAATGGGAAAAGTGTTTGAACGGATATTTCTTTCTCAACCCATACTGCACGAAGAATCATCTGTACTCCTTCCCGTTCTGTCCGATTTTCTTTCAACCTCAGATTCGCTTTTTGGTGAGGATGTATTTGCCTCCGAGAAGGTGCTTAAAAAAGTCCTTGACCTGATGTGGCAAGCTTTCCGTAAGGACATGATCCATTTTCTGCCAAGCCTTATTGAGCGGGGATTAAATGCAACGGGTGAGAGCGCAGTTCAATATTGTGCTATGCTTCTAACACCGAGTGATTTTTCTCTGCTCTTGCATCAGTCTCCCTATCTGTGTGCGTTGTTCCTTCGCTTGAACTGGAGGCTTGCACTGTGCAAAGACATCTGGAAACAATCGAAAAGTGTCCAAGCGGAATCTCTGCATGAACTTCGGAAACTCATGGCATCGAAGAACAGTATACCTGATGAATGCGTTGGCATTCTAAAAGGTCTCTATCAAACCAGTCAATATTGTTTTGCTAAAGATGTATATGAGATGTTCGGCAATATCAGCATTGAATCGTTTTTTGAATGTGTCGAACCCTTAAAGGTGGAAACAGGTTCGGCAGTATTGCAGTGGTGTGATGTTTGTGTGTACAATCAAAGTTTCAGTATCCAAAAACTTAAATGTGTACGTGATCCGGTGCTTTTCCAAGCGGTCATCTCCGTAATAGACCCTTATCAAGAAACCATGTTGACCGAACCCGCTGATCTCTGGGCTGATTTTTATCAAAGATTTTGTTTGAATACAACTTCGGAAGACTTAAAAAGAACCTACGCCCAGTTTATCCTGCCAATCATTCTCCGTTCAAATGAGACTTTTCCAAATGAGTGCGTTGAGTTTGCATTTCTAACCGTGCACAAGATTTTGATGGAGAACGATATGGAACCCTCTAAATGGGAGAAGATATCGGAATTTTTGCCAAAGGTTGAATGGTTTAATGAATGGGATAAATGTAAGCGTTTGAGAATGGCTGCAGAGAATTGTGGAAATAAATTTAATTTTGACGTTAACTGAGTTGATTGCGCATAATAACCATTCCAACCAGTATCAGTTTGTGAAAAATGCAGAAGAAAATCTTGCCGTCTGTTTCGTCATTCGAGGTTTTGTGCTAAAATACCTCCTGCCGCCCTTTTGCGGCAGGAGGTATTTAATATGAAACCATACTCAGAAGATCAGAAATACGAAGTTTTGCAAAAATATCTATGCGGATATACTCCCCCAAAGATTGCAGATGAAGTGGGTGTCCATCGCTCGACTGTCTATCGATGGATTGCTGACTGGAAGGATGACCTCAAGAGATACACACTTGCGGATCTGCCAATTCAGGATATGGGAGCTGTTTTGACCCACATTGCAGACCTGGAAAAACAGCTGGATGAACAAAAACGCATGATTGCTGTAATTCATGAGAGCCATATAATGCAAAGTATTCCGCTAAAACGCCGCTTAGATATGGCGGTGCAGCATTTAAATACATATTCCCTCAAACAACTCTGTCGAGTTTTTGAAATAAGACCGTCATCCCTATATTATCACATAGCTGCTGCCCAGAAAGAAACAGCCTATCAGCAGAAGGAGAGGCTTCTTCGTTCCGAAATTGCACAGGCCTTTGAGAATAGCAGCCGGCGCTTTGGTGCGGAACGGATACGGCTTCAACTGCGGAATCACGGTATTCGCACCAGCAAAAAGAGAATCATCCGATTGATGAAGCAAATGGGCCTTTACAATGAAAGTCCGGAGCAGCCTTATTATCCTATGCCCGATGCTAGTGATTTGGAAAATACGCAGGATGTCCAGATTTTACAGTGAGGCGTATAAGTGGTCGTTATATGAGAAATACCGAACAGGATTCTCCCTGACAGAAATATGTGAGATTTCCGGGGTTACAGATAAACCCTTACGTGAATGGTTTAGACACTTTGACCTTCAGTATTCAAGAGCAAGTTCGATGAGTCTAAAGGAAGTTAACCGAAAAAGCGCACAACTTACAAAACAATTTGAAAAGGCACAGGCTGAATTGAGGCTCTTTCGGAGCGGATCAGTTTTTGTGGAAGTACCAGAATCCATCAGGATTTCTTGTGCGCAACCTCTCCTGAAGCGATATGGTCCCAACCTTGTTTGCCGCTTGCTGAAAATCAGGAAGTCTAACTTGTACTATCACATCTTGCGTAGACCTGATATGACAGTCTATGAAAAGCACAATCTCGAATTGACGCCTGCGATTCGGGAAATCTGCGGTGATCGTCTTAAACGCATAGGAGCAGAGAAAATTAGGCAGGAGTTGATTTCACAGGGGTTTTCAGTGAGCAAGCGAAAAGTGCTGGAACTGCTTCGAGAAATTTCTCCTTGGTTGGTCCCTCCACAGAGGAAAAGCAAATATCCGATCGATTGGCCGTGCGATTGTACAAACATACTCGCCAGGCGATTTTCCCAGCCAAGACCGAATATGGCTTGGCTCAGCGATATCACAGCCATTCAAACAGATTCCGGCAAATACTACCTCTGTGTCGTGCTGGACCTGTTCGCTAGAAGAGTCGTTGCGGCACGTCTTTCTGAATCGGAGGACACTTCTCTCATAAGCCATACATTCCAGGATGCCTACTATTCTCGAAGGCCTTCAAAGGATCTGATCTTCCACAGTGACCGAGGCGGTCAATATAGGTCACATGAGTTCCGAAGCTTGTTGCTGGGCCATAATGTTCGGCAATCTTTTTCTAAGCCTGGGGTTCCTTTTGACAATGCTCCTATGGAGTCCTTCTTTGCCAGCTTGAAAGCGGAGGAAATTTATCGTTTCCATTATGTCGGAATAAATGACCTGACCGCTTCACTCCGGGATTATGTTTCCTTCTACAACAACAAACGGCCACACTCCAACAATGGAGGCAAAACCCCTGTAGAGGCTGAAAACGAATATTTCCAGAGGCTAAGCGCAGTCGAAGCAATCGGCTGTGCTTTTTAGGCGTAACAAAACGATGTGTGGCCGATTCTGGAATGCGAAAAAAGATTCCAAAAAATCGACCACACATCAACTGGTTGCGGAGACAGGACTTGAACCTGCGACCTCCGGGTTATGAGCCCGACGAGCTACCAACTGCTCTACTCCGCGATATTCTATTTTTGTGGTGCCGGTGACCGGACTCGAACCGGTACAGTATCGCTACCGGGAGATTTTAAGTCTCCTGTGTCTACCAATTCCACCACACCGGCAACTTGTCGGCAATGCATAGGATACCATAGGAACGCCTGGTTTGTCAAGCAGTAATTTCAAAAAAAGCAAAAATTTTTTCGGCAGGGCCCGGCAGAGCCTGCGCGGGGGCGGCTGGGACCGCTTGGATCTTGGCGCCGGGTCTTCCAAAAACTGCTGGAGAACTGCTGGAGAAAACCGCTTCCAACTGGGAATACTGATTTTCAGCAAATTCCATGTTTTATTAAATTATAGTTCAATAAGGAGGTAGCTGACATGGAACGCCGCCCGGAAGACAAGCCGATGCAAAAAGCCAAGGAGCTGTCCCAATTTACTTCCGCAAAGACCGACCCCATGGGGAGCTGGACCGGCCGGCCCCTGGACCCCTATGAGGTCCCCGTTCAGGATGCGGACGACCTCTAACGGGAAAGAACGTGAAGGGGAGAGGGGCGTCCACCAAAAGGATATTGACTTTTTGCACAAATTATTTAATCTATAGTTGTGCAATTCTGATAAATTCCGGCGTTGACATTCCTACCCTGCCCTGCTAGAATGTGCCTAATCCCGAGGAGGGATGGAACTTCATTCCGTTCGACACCGCGCTTTGACAAGGAGGAATTTATCATGACCAGAAATATTGATATAAAAAGCGACGAGCAGATTAACCGCATCCACCGCCTGGCCTGCGAAACCCCCTATGAGGTTTGGCTGAGCACCGACACCGTGATGCTGGACGCCCGGTCCCTGCTGGGCCTTTACGCCCTGGTGGGCCAGCAGGCCAAGGTGGTCACCGAGGACGGCCTGGACCCTAAGATGGTGGACCGCCTGGTGGAGAAGATGGCCTGACCCGCCGCGCGCAAAAAGAAAGGAAGACCGGCCTTGCCGCTCCCTCGGGGAGGGCGGGCCGGTCTTTTTTATCTTAGTTTTTTCATAAAACTTCCAAGAATTTTCTATCGTCTTTTTGCGGGAGCCCGTCTAAAATGATAGGCGTGGTTTGGGGTGCGCCCCGGAGCACGAAAAACTGATTGGAGGAACTATGATGAAAAAGACGTTTGCCTTGCTTCTTGCCGCAGTTATGATGCTGGCTCTGCTGACCGCCTGCGGCGGCGGCGACAAGCCCGCCGACACCACTCCCCCGGCCGACACCAGCGCCCCCGCTGATACCGGCAGCGACGCCGCCGAACCCGAAGAGCCCGCCGCCGGCGGAAACATCGGCGTGTGCATCTACAAATTCGACGACGCTTTCATGACCACCTACCGCAACGCGCTCCAGGAGATTCTGGAGGGCAAGGGCTATCAGGTCACCGTCGTGGACGGAAACAACGACCAGGCCAAACAGAACGAGCAAATCAACACCTTCATCACCCAGGGAGTGGACGCCCTGATCATCAACCCCGTCATGACCTCCGCGGCGGACACCATCATTGCCACCGTAAAGTCCGCGGGCATCCCCACCGTGCTGATCAACCGGGAGCCCACCGCCGACCAGATGGCGGCCTATGACAAGCTGGTCTACGTCGGCTGCGACGCCGCCCAGTCCGGTACCTTCCAGGGCGAGTTGATTCTGGACACCCCCAACAAGGGCGACATCAACGGCGACGGAAAAGTCTCCTACATCATGATCCAGGGCGACCCCGAGAACATTGATGCCCAGCTCCGCACCGAGTACTCCGTCAAGGCCCTGAAGGACGCCGGCGTCGAGGTCGAGCAGCTGAACCTGACCCGCGGCGATTGGGACCGTGAGAAGGGCCAGACCATCTGCGCCAACGACCTGGCCCAGTTCGGCGACAAAATCGAGGTCGTCTTCTGCAACAACGACGATATGGCCATCGGCGCTCTCCAGGCCATCCAGTCCGCCGGCCGCAAGGTCAACGAGGACATCTATCTGGTGGGCGTGGACGCCCTGGACGCGGCCCTGAACGAAGTCAGCAACGGCAACATGACCGGAACCGTCCTGAACGACGCCAACGGCCAGGCCGCCGGCGCTGTCGCCGAAATGGAGAAGCTGCTGGGCGGAGCTACCTATGCCTCCGGCGAGCAGAGCGTCTATGTCGACTATGTGAAGGTCACTCCCGACAACGTGGGCGACTTCATGAAGTAATCCAAGTTCATCAAAACAACGCGAAAACGTCTGACAGGGGCGCGTGCCGAAGCGCACGCGCCCCTCTTTTCCATAGCCGGTGAAGCCCGGCTCCCGCCATTTTGCCGGTTATGGAAAAGCCAACACGAACAAGGGGGGACCGTAAATTGTCAGAATATCGTTTGGAAATGCGTGACGTGGTTAAGACCTTCCCCGGCGTCAAGGCCCTGGATCACGCGCAGCTCAAGCTCCGCCCCGGCACCGTCCACGCGCTGATGGGAGAAAACGGCGCGGGCAAGTCCACGCTGATGAAGTGCATGTTCGGCATTTACCACATGGACGAGGGCGAGGTCGTCTACGAGGGACAAAAAGTCCAGATCAAGGGCCCTCTGGACGCGCTGAACCGGGGCATCGCCATGGTGCACCAGGAGCTCCAGCCCATTCCCGAGCGGAGCATCGGCGAGAACATCTACGTGGGCCGCTACCCCACCAAGCGCATCGGGCCCATCGTCACCATCGACCACGAAAAAATGTATCAGGACGCGGCGGCGGTTTTGAAGGAAGTCCACCTGAACTATGACCCCAAGGCCAAGCTGGGCAGCCTCAGCGTCTCCCAGATGCAGCTGGTGGAAATCGCCAAGGCCGTGTCCGCCGACTGCAAGGTCCTGATTCTGGACGAACCCACGTCCTCCCTGACGGCGGCGGAGGTGGAGGCCCTCTTCACCATTGTTCATGAGCTCCGGCAAAAAGGCGTGGCCATTGTCTACATCTCCCACAAAATGGACGAGATCCTCCGCATCAGCGACGAGGTCACCATCATGCGGGACGGACAGTACATCGGCACCTGGGATGCCAAGGGCCTGACCACTGACTTCATCATCACCAAGATGGTGGGCCGGGAGCTTTCCAACCTCTACCCGCCCCGGAGCAACGTCCCCGGCGAGGTGGTCTTCGAGGTGGAGGATTTCACCTCCATCAACCCCAAGAGCTTCCGCCACGCCTCCTTCCAGGTCCGCAGGGGCGAAATCCTGGGCGTGGCCGGTCTTGTCGGGGCCCAGCGCACGGAGCTGATGGAGGGCCTTTTCGGCCTCCGCTGCCACAGCGCGGGCAAGATCACCTACAAGGGAAAAGAGCTGAAAATCAACCAGCCCAAACAGGCCATTGACAGCGGCATCGCCATGCTGACGGAGGACCGCCGGGCCACGGGCATCCTGGGCGTCCTCTCCATCGCGGACAACGTGTCCATCGCCTCCTTGAACCAGTACCTCATCGGCGGCTTCATGCTGGACGACGGGAAGATCGAGCAGCTGGTCCAGGACAACGTGGCCAAGCTCTCCATCAAGACCCCCTCGTCCAAGACGCTGATCCAGTCCCTCTCCGGCGGCAACCAGCAAAAGGTGCTCATCAGCCGGTGGCTGGCCAACGACCCGGACGTGTTCATCCTGGACGAGCCCACCCGGGGCATCGACGTGGGCGCGAAATATGAAATCTACTGCATCATCGCCGAGCTGGCGAAGCAGGGCAAGAGCGTCATCATGATCTCCTCCGAAATGAGTGAGCTCATCGGCATGTCCGACCGGATTATGGTCATGTGCGACGGCCGGGTCACCGGCTTCATCGACGGGAAAGACGCCAACCAGGAAAACATCATGGCCCTGGCCACCCAGTTTGAATAAGGAGGAGAGAAACCATGGAGAATAAACAGCTCAACGCGAAAGCGGTCAAGAATTTCCTGTCCAACAACGCCATTATCATCCTGATCTTTATCCTGGCTCTGTTTGTGGGATTCGTGGCCGACAACTTCTGGACGTCCAACAACTTTAAGAACCTGGTGGTCAACGTGTCTCCCCGGTTCATCATCGCCTGCGGCGTTTCCGGCTGCCTGATCACCAAGGGCACGGACCTGTCGGCGGGCCGTCAGGTGGGCCTCGCCGCCTGCCTTGCCGCCATGATGCTCCAGAGCGTGGACTACGCCGCCCGGGCCCTGCCCTGGATGCCGGACCTGCCCTGGTTCGCGGCGCTTTTAATCGTCATTCCTATCATGGCGGTCTTCGGGGCCATCAACGGCTGCGTCATTGCCTTTTTGAAGGTCCCCCCCTTCATCGCCACCCTGGGCATGCAGACCATTGTCTACGGCCTCTGCTCCGTGGTGACGGGCAACGACCCCCTGGGCGGCTTCAAGAGCTCTTACTCCCAGGTGGCCCTGGGTTCCCTGGGCCCCATCCCCTACCTGGCCATTTTCGCCATCGTGGTGGGGGCGTACATGCTGTTCCTGTACAACAAGACCCGGCACGGTAAATACATGTACGCCATCGGCGGCAATGAAAACGCCGCCCAGGTGGCGGGCGTCAATGTCCCGGCGACTTTGATCCGCATTTACGTGCTGGCCTCCGTCCTGTACGCCGTTGCCGGCTTTATGGTGGGCGCCAAGGCCGGCGGCGCCTCCACGGCTACGGGCTTTGGCTATGAGCTGGAAGCCATCGCGGCCTGCACCATCGGCGGCGTGTCCACCAACGGCGGCGTGGGCAAAGTGGGCGGCATCCTCATCGGCGTGCTGGTGTTCGAGATTTTGAAAATCTGCCTCCAGTTCCTCCGGGTGGACCCGGCTTACACCTTCATTGCCCAGGGCCTTGTCATCATCGTGGCCGTCGCCCTGGACCTGCGGAAGTATCTGGCGAAGAAGTAAAGAGCACCCGTTCTTGGAAAGAACTTCCAAAGCTCCGGCGCGAAATGCGCCGGAGCTTCTTTTCAAATAGAGCCTTTTGTTGTATACTAAAGGAAATGAGAAAAAGGAGGGCGCTTCCATGGAGGAATACCGGGTTCTGCTGGCGGACGACGAGGAGGAGATCCGCACCGGCATCAGCCGGAAGATCGACTGGGCCGCCCTGGGCTTTGCCCTGGTGGGGGAGGCGGGCAACGGCGAGGAGGCCCTGGAGCTGGCGGAGCAGCTCCGGCCCGACGTGGTGCTCACCGACATCAAGATGCCCTTTTTGGACGGCCTGGAGCTGTGCCGCCGTCTGCGGGTCTCCCTGCCGGGGGCCCGGCTGGTGGTCTTCTCCGGCTTCGACGACTTTGAGTATGCCCGCCAGGCGGTAAGCATGGGGGTGTCCGAGTATATCCTAAAGCCCATCAACGCCCCGGAGCTGACCCGGGTGCTGGAAGCCCTCCGGGACCAGCTGGACCGCCAGCGGCTGGAGCGGCGGGACATGGAGACCCTGCGCCGGAGGTATGAAGAGAGCCTGCCGGTACTGCGGGAGCTGTTCTATACCCGGCTTCTCAGCGGCCAGATCCGCCCGGAGCAGGTCCAGGACCGGGCGGCCCGGTATGAGATTGATCTGCCCCAGGGCCTGTGGACCGCCGCCCTGGTCCATGTGGACGGGGACGAGGGGGAGCGGGATGAGCTGCTGCTGCTGTCCGTCCAGTCCTTCCTGGAAAAGCACTTCGCCCTGGCGGGCTGCGCCGCCCGGGTGGTGCTCTACGGGGACATGGCGGCCCTGCTGGTCCACCTGGACCGGGAGGACCGGCTCTATCCCCTGCTGGAGGAGCTGGAGCGGCTTTCCCGTTTGTCCCAGAGCTACCTGGGATTCCGGCTCACCACCGGGGTGGGCCTGCCCTGCCGGGGGCCGGAGGAGCTGAACCACAGCGCCGCCGGGGCCCGGTCCGCCCTGGACTACCGGGTGCTGGCGGGGGGAGGCCGGGTCATCTACATCGGCGACCAGGAGCCCCTGTCCGCCGCGGCCCCCTCCTTTGAGGAGGAGGACCAGCGGGCCCTGTCTGCCGCCGTGAAGCTGGGCACCCCGGAGCAGACGGAGGCGGTGGTCCGGGAACTGATGGAGCGGCTGCGCCAGGCGGGGCTGTCCCTCAGCAAGTGCGACCTCTTTTTGCTGGAGGTGGTGACCTGCCTGGTGCGGATTACCCGGTCCGGCGGGCTTCCGGTGGAGGAGGTCTTCGGCGAGGGCTTCACCGGCGCGGTGTCCGTCTCCGGCTTTTCCAGCCTGGAGGAGCTGGGGAGCTGGCTGGGGGAGCGCTGCGGGCGGCTCCGCGACCTGCTGGGCCGGAGGCGCAGCGATTCCGCCTGGCAGATGGTGGAGCGGGCCAAGGACTACATCGCCGGGCACTACACCAACGAGCAGCTCAGCGTGGAGGCGCTGTGTTCCCACATCCACCTCTCCCCCACGTATTTTTCCACCCTGTTTAAACGGGAGGTAGGCATGTCCTTCACCGCCTACGTCACCAAGGTACGCATGGAGGAGGCGGCGAGGCTCCTCCGGGAGACGGACGAGAAGACCTACCGCATCGCCGAGGCCACGGGCTTCTCGGACCCCAACTATTTCAGCTATGTCTTCAAGCGGCACTTCGGCCTGTCCCCGTCCAAGTTCCGGGCGGGGCAGAGGGAGTAGGGGAGAAACGCCATGGCCTTAAAAAATGGCTGGCCCCGCTTTTGGCGCCGCCGGCCCTGGGCCGTCCCGGACGGCCGGAGCGCATAACCGATAATAAAAGAGCCGGAGCCCAGGTGTTTTGAATGCCGGGCCATGGCCCGGCATTGCTTTTCCCAGGGAAAAGCAAACCTCACCGTGAGGAGGGAGAGAGCCGTGAACGTATTCCGCCGCCTCGCCGCCCAGTGGGCGGAGCGCTACCGCAAAATGAGCATCCAGATGGTCCTCTCCCTGTCCTTCACCGCCGTGGCGGCGGCGGGGATGCTGCTGATGAGCGTCAGCCTCATCTGGCGCTTTTCCGCCGTCAACGAGCAGCTGGTGGCGGAAAACAGCCGCCGGGTGCTGGCCCAGGCCAATTTGAACCTGGACAGCTACCTCCGGCGGATGATGCGCATTTCCGACACGGTGTATTACCGGAGCATCAAGAACATGGACCTGGCGGAGGACGATCTCACCGGGGATTTGAGTCTTCTGTATGAGGAAAACCGGGACGATCTGGTGTCCCTGGCGGTCTTTGACGGGGAGGGCGCCCTGGTGTCCGCCGTGCCCCTGACGGCGCTGAAGCGGGACGCGGAGACGGCGGACAGCGACTGGTTCCAGGCGGCCAGCCAGAGCATGGAGAATCTCCACTTTTCCACCCCTCATGTCCAAAATATCTTCGACGACCCGGACTACCCCTACCGCTGGGTGGTCTCCCTGAGCCGCCACGTCCAGCTGACCCGGGACGGGGCCACCGAGGGGGGCGTGCTGCTGGTGGACATGAGCTTCAGCGGCATCGAGCAGGTCTGCCGGGACGTAACCCTGGGCAGCGGAGGGTATCTCTACCTCATCGACGGCGACGGGGAACTGATTTACCATCCCCGGCAGCAGCTGATCTACGCCGGGCTGCTGGAGGAGAACAACCGGGCGGCGGCGGCATACCGGGATGGCAGCCACCAGGAGAAGTTCCAGGGCCGGTCCCGGCAGGTCACGGTAAAAACCATGGGGTATACCGGGTGGAAGCTGGTGGGCGTGGCCCCGGCGGAAAGCTGGTTCGCGGCCTCCCCCCAGCTGCCCCTGTTCGGCCTGACCCTGCTGCTGTTTTCCATCTTTTTGATGGCCTTTTTGAACTTCCTGATCTCCGCCCGGATTTCGGACCCCATCCTGCGGCTGGAGCGGTCCATCCGGGAGCTGGACAAGGGGCTGGCCGGCGTGAAAATTGAGGAGGGAGGCTGCTACGAGGTCCAGCGGCTGAATCACGCCGTGGCCTCCATGGTCTCCACGATGCGGCACCTGATGGATGACATCGTCCGCCAGGAGGGGGAGAAGCGCCGCAGTGAGCTGGAGGTGCTCCAGTCCCAAATCAACCCTCATTTCCTCTACAACACACTGGATTCCGTTATCTGGATGACGGAATCCGGCCAGCAGACCGAGGCCATTCAGATGGTAACCTCCCTGGCGAGGCTCTTCCGCATCTCCCTGAGCAAGGGGAAGAGCATCATCCCCCTGGCGGACGAGCTGGAGCACGCCCGGCACTACATGAACATCCAGCAGATTCGCTATAAGAACAAATTCACCACGGAGATTGAGGCCCGGCCCGGCACCGAGGGGCTCTACACCCTAAAGCTCATCATCCAGCCCCTGCTGGAAAACGCCATCTACCACGGCATGGCCAGCGCGGAGGACGACGGGCTCATCCGGGTGACGGCCTACCGGGAGGGGGAGGACCTGCTCATCGACGTGGAGGACAACGGCCTGGGAATGCGCCCGGAGCTGGCGGCCTCCCTCCTGGACGAGGACCGGCCCGAGGTGCGGACCAAGGGCTCCGGCATCGGCGTGCGGAACGTCCACCAGCGGGTGGGCCTCACCTTCGGGGAGGGATACGGCCTGGCCATTTTCAGCGAGCCGGACGAGGGCACGCTGGTCCGCATCCGCCTTCCGGCCCTGGACCGGGAGGAGGCGGAACGCCGCCGGCAGGGGGAGGAGCTATGAAAACGGAAAAAAGCAGACTCATTCAAATCGCCATCCTGGCGGCCCTGGGGCTGGCGGCGGCGCTGTCCCTGGCCCTGCCCCAGCTCCTCCGGGGAGAGCGGGAGCCCCAGCTGCTGTCTCTCACCGTGCTGCTCCGGGACACCGACAGCTCCGGGTGGACCGTGGCCCGGCAGGGCATGGAGCAGGCGGCGGATGAGCTGGGCGCGGAGCTCCGCTTTCTCACCCTCGCCGCCGCCAATGACGGCGCCGAGCAGGAGGAGCTGCTTCTGCGGGAGATTGAGGACGGGGCGGCGGCGCTGGTGGTGGTTCCGGCGGACCCGGCGGCGCTGTCCGCCGCGCTGGACCCCTGGCTGGTGGTGTGTCCCGTGGTGACCCTGGAGTCCCCCATGGAGGGGGCGGCGGGCGTGGTGTCCCCGGACAATGCCCTGCTGGGGCAGGAGCTGGCGGAGGCCCTGCTGGAGGACTGGGACGGCGGGGAGGTGCTGCTGCTGGACACCGCCGGGCGCTGCGCCGGCGTGTCGGCCCGGCTGGAGGCGGCGGAGGAAACGCTGTCGGCGGAGGGAATCCCCGCCCGGCGGGCGGAGGCGCTGCCGGAGGAGCCCCCCCGGTGGGTCATGGCGTTCGAGCCCTCGGTGACCCAGCGGACCGCCGAGGGGCGGGAGGCAGGGGGCCGGGACTTCGCCCTCTACGGCGTGGGGAGCGCCGCCGCGATCACCGCCCAGCTGGAGCGGGGGAACCTTGCCGCCATCGCCGCCTGGAGCGACTACGCCGCCGGGTACCTGGCGGTGCGGCGGGCGGTGAACGCCGTCCGGGGAACGGGGGGGGCCTTGGGCCCCCTGCCCTTCTTCATTTTGCGAGAGGAGGATATCTATGCGCCGGAAAACCAGAAGCTGCTGTTTCCCATCATGTCGTCCTCCAGCCGGTAGGCGGGGCCCCGCCGCCCTGCTGGCCTTGGCGCTGCTGGCCCTCTCCGGCTGCGGCGGGGGGAAGGACGACAGCCTCCGCATCGGCGCGGCCCTCTACACCCAGGACGACACCTTCATCTCCGCCATGGCCCAGGACTTAGAGGGCCTGGTCCGGGAGGCGGAGAGCGGGACGGGAGAGAAGATCACCCTCTTCATCGCCGACGGCAAGAGCAGCCAGAACACCCAGATGGATCAGGTGGACCGCTTCCTGGCCCGGGGCTGCGACGTGCTGTGCGTCAATCTGGTGGACCGGACGGCGGCGGCGGTTATCGCCGACAAGGCGGAGGCCGAGGGGGTGCCCCTGGTGTTCTTCAACCGCCAGCCGGTGGCGGAGGACATCCAGCGCTGGGATCAGATTTACTACGTGGGGGCCGACGCCCGGGAGAGCGGCGAGCTCCAGGGCAGGCTGGTGCTGGACGCCTGGCGGGCGGACCGGGAGTCCCTGGACCGCAGCGGCGACGGCATTCTTCAGTACGTGATGCTGGAGGGGGAGCCGGGGCACCAGGACTCCCTGCTGCGGACGGAGTACTCCATCAAGGCCGTCGTGGACGGGGGCGTGGAGGTGGAAAAGCTGGCCAACGAGACCGCCAACTGGAACCGGGCCCAGGCCGCCGCCCGGACGGCCCAGTGGCTGGAGGAGTTTGGGGACGGCATCGAGGTGATCTTCTCCAACAACGACGACATGGCCCTGGGGGCCATCGACGCCCTGGCGTCAACGCCCCGGGAGCGCTGGCCCCTCATCGTGGGAGTGGACGCCACGGCTCCGGCCCTGGAGGCGGTGGCGGCGGGGCAGCTCTACGGCACCGTCCACAACGACGGCCGGGGCCAGGCCCAGGCTATGCTGGATCTGACGCTGGCCCTCTGGAACGGGGAGGACCCGGGCCAGGCGGTGGACCTGGCGGAGGGGCATTATGTGTGGCTTCCCTACCGGCAGGTGACGCTGGAAAACCTGGACGAGTTTTTGGAGAAGTGAAAACAGGGCCGGCCCGAAAGGGCCGGTCCTGCTCGTTTATTTTTGGGGGAAGCGGAACACCGTGGTGTGGTGGAAGGCCTCTCCCGCCCGGAGGACGCAGGAGGGGAAGTTGTCATGGTTGGGGGAGTCGGGATAGAACTGGGTTTCCAGGCAGAAGCCCCAGCGGCCCCCGTAGGGTGCGCCGCCCTTCCCGGCGGGACAGCCGTCCAGATAGTTCCCCGTGTAGAACTGCACGCCGGGGAGGGTGGAGAGAACCTCCATGGAGACGCCGGTGGCGGGGGAAGAGGCCCGGGCAATGGGCCGGAGAGCGCCCGATTCGCCAACCGGAATCCAGTTGTGGTCATAGCCCCCGGCCTGGAGCAGCTGGGGGAACGCCTCATCAATGCGGGCCCCGATGGGGGTGGGCTGACGCAGGTCCATGGGGGTGCCCTCCACAGAGGCGATCTCCCCGGTGGGAATGGACAAGGAGTCCGTGGGGGTGTAGCGGTCCGCCAGGATCTGGATAGACTGGTCCAGCACCGGGCCGCTGTCGTGGCCGGAGAGGTTGAAATAGGCGTGGTTCGTCAGGTTGCAGACAGTATCCCGGTCGGACTCCGCCCGGTAGTCGATGGTCAAGCCCTCTTCCGTCAGGGTGTAGGCCGCTTGGGCCTTGAGAGTTCCGGGGTAGCCCTCTTCCCCGTCGGGGCTGAGCAGGGAGAGGACAAGGCGGTTGTCCTCCGCTTCTTCCACAGTCCAAACCCGTTGGTTGAAGCCCACCTGGCCGCCGTGAAGGTGGTTGACCTCATGGTCATTGGCGGCCAGCTGATAGGTTTGGCCGTTCAGCGAAAATTTCGCCCCGCCGATGCGGTTGGCATACCGGCCCACCAGGGCCCCCAGGGACTTGCCGTGGGTCCGGTAGGGCTCCAGCGCGTCGAAGCCCAGGAGGACGTCCACCGGCCTGCCCGATCGATCCGGGACACGGAGGGACTGGAGAGAGCCGCCGAAGGTGATGATTTGGCAGGAGAGCGCCCCGGCGGCCAGTGTATACAGCTCTACGGGCGTACCGTCCGGCATCGTGCCGAAGGGAATGGGAACAGACATGGGAATACCCTCTTTCCAATTTAAATTAGCAGAATCAGCATAGCATATTTTTCCGCCCCGGTCAAAGGGTTTTGTCCCAGGACAACGCATGAATGCCCTCTTTGCCTCATAGGCTTAACCGACGAGTACAAGCAAAAGGGGGAGCATCATGAAAAGAGGAATCGCGCTGCTGTGCGCCGCGCTGCTGCTGACCACCGGCGCCCGGGCGGTGGAGGTGTCCGCGCCGTCGGCCATTTTGATGGAGAAGGAGACGGGGACCGTCCTCTTCGCCAAGGACGAGCACAAGCAGCTGGAGCCCGCCAGCGTCACCAAGGTGATGACGCTGCTTTTGACCATGGAGGCCGTGGACAGCGGACAGCTGAAGTACGACGACATGGTGACGGCCTCCGCCCACGCCTGCTCCATGGGCGGGTCCCAGATCTGGCTGAAGGAGAACGAGCAGCTCAGCGTCAGCGACATGCTGAAGGCGGTCTGCGTGGTTTCCGCCAACGACTGCGCCGTGGCCCTGGCGGAAACCGTGGCGGGCAGCGAGGACGCCTTTGTGGAGCGGATGAACCGGCGGGCGGCGGAGCTGGGGATGCGGGACACCACCTTTCAAAACGCCACGGGCCTTCCGGCGGCGGGCCACGTCACCTCCGCCTACGACATCGCCCTGATGAGCCGGGAGCTGATTTTGAACCACCCGGACATCCGCCAGTACACCACCATCTGGATGGACACCCTGCGGAACGGGGAGTCCCAGCTGGTGAACACCAACCGCCTGGTGCGGTTCTACGAGGGGGCCACGGGGCTGAAAACCGGCTCCACCGACAGCGCCCTCTACTGCCTCTCCGCCACGGCGGAGCGGGAGGGCATGGAGCTCATTGCCGTCATCATGAAGGGGGCCACCTCCGCCCAGCGGTTCGAGGACGCCCAGGCCCTGCTGAGCCACGGCTTTGCCAGCTACGCCCTGCGGAAGATTGTCCCGGACCAGGCCCTGCCCCCCGTCCCGGTGGAGCTGGGGGCCCAGGCCACGGTCCAGCCGGTGCCCGGCGAGGGGGGCACGCTGCTTCTGGAGAAGGCCAAGGCCGGAAACCTCACCCAGTCCGTGGCGCTGGAGGAGTCCGTCCCCGCCCCCGTGGCCCTGGGGGACCGGCTGGGGACTTTGACGGTGAGCTCCGGGGAGGAGACCGTGGCGGAAATCCCCCTGCTGGCGGGGGAGGAGGTGCCCCGGGTGACCTACGGCCAGATGTTCCTGCGCCTCCTGCGGACGGCGTGCCTGGCGGGGTGAGCCTATAGAGATAGAACGCAAGACCGATTCAACGGGAAGGAAGGGTGTGTGCGGGGAACCCAGGAAGGGTTCCCTGCACCATTTGGATCAAACGTTTTTCAGCAAGCTGAAAAACTTGTCACAGAATGGAGCTGTTGACAAAGTGCCCCCAAAGCGCTCGAAATATGGTATAATCAGAGCAGGGGGGCGAGGAAATGCAGTTAAAATATTATTTCCGAGCTCAAAGCTCGGAAATAATGAATTTGATTCAAGCCGCTTTGCTCGCTGCTGTAAACAGCGGCAACCGCAAAACATGGCACATATTACTTCCGACCTTTCAGTTCGGAAGTAATACCAGCGCATTGCCGTGGTGGTGCAGCCTGACGCAAAGCGCTGGGAGAAGGGCTGGGGCGTGACCAGCTGGCAGATTTTCGCTGCGATCCTTCCCATCGCCGTCTTGTACGGCTTTGACGCCCGCAGGGTCGACCAGGCCATCGGCATGGGGTGTGAGAGCAGCACCCTGCCGACCCGTTATCATCTGACCACCATGTCCGACTTCGGCCACTATGAGTACGGCTACCGGGCCCGGGACGGCTTTATGGTGGCAAAGGCCGTGGACAAAGGCATCCGCAACTGCCGGGATGCGCTGGACGAGTCCCGTTGCTATCGGGGGATAATCTGCGGAAACGACGCCGCCAACGGAGACGGAGACGTGATCGTCAGCGGAGACGAGTCCGCTCCCACCTGGTTCACCAGGGAACTGGGCAGCCGCTATTTCCTGACGGAAACGGTGCTGCGGCGTTGGCCTGCGGTACTGTGGGCGCAGGCTCCCGCAGAGGCGGCGGCCCGGATTGTCCAAGAGCACGCCGTCTGCCTGGAGGAGATTGACGAAATCACGGTTTCTCCTGTGACGGAGGGCTTTACGCACGCGCCGGAGAACGGATACGGCTCCATGCTGCAGGCGCAGACGTCTATTCCCTTCGTGGTTGCCTCCGCGTTGCGGGGCCTGGCCCCGGGTGCGGGGTGGTACTCCGAGGATGGGCGGAGGGATCCCCTGACCACCGCCCTGGCGAAGAAGGTCAAAGCGCTTGAGACCATGACGGAGTGCAACGCCTATGCGGCCTTCCGGGAGGGGACCCTCCCCGCAGTCACGGTGAGCGTCAAGCTGCGAAACGGCGAGCGTCGGGAGGCGTCCGCATCCCTGACAGCGGGGACCGCCGCACCCTTGGAAGATGCGGCCCGGCAGTTCCGGACGCAGACGGCGGGCGTTCTTTCGCCGGAAAAGGCGGAAGAGATCATCGAGGCTGTCCTGCGTTTGGAGGACTTTGCCAGTGTGGCGGCGCTTTCGGACAGGCTATTTGTGAAGGCAAAACCTCCGGCTAAGCCGGAGGCTTGAGCAAGCTCTAGAAGGGCCTGATATTGGCGGGCGTCTCAAGAGACGCATCGAATATCTTTTGCCTGCATCTTGCGCCTTGCCGCCCGTAAACGGACAACGTATCTTCTGTCAAAAGTCTTTCCCATCCAGGTGTTGGAGCAGCACCAGCTTGAATAGTACCACCGGGCCGATGCTCCACCGCCCTTTATCCTCGATGTACAGCGGCTCCGCGATACCATAATACAGCCGTTCAAAACGCACCGCCGCATCCATACCTGCCGAAACAGATGCTCCGTCGGCACAAGACTTTCCGTATCCACCATTTCTATGACCCCGCGCTCGTTTTTCCCTCGCTCCAACATATCTCTCTCCCATTATTCCCTATTTTATCATCTTTATATGAAAAAGTCTGCCTTGTGGCAGACTTTTTCGACAGACTGAGCCGGACAGTGGATACTGTCCGGCTGTTAATAAATTATAGAATCCACCATTAGCAAAAAAATTGTAATCTAGAGACAGTTCCTATTGAGATATATGGACTTTTATGATAAAATAAAGCCATTGCATTGGCTCTTTTTCTCGTAGTAGGAAAGGAGCGCACCTCATGGGAAAGAACTTAAAAGGGAAAGAATGCGGTAAGGGCATCTGCCAAAGGAAGGATGGTTTTTATTACGCAAGATTCATAGACAAGTATGGTAAGCGCCACGAGAAGTATGTTCCTACGCTTCCAGAGGCACGGAACTGGTTGGAGGAAGCTCGATTTGCAGATACGCGTGACAACATTCTTGTTCTATCATCGGATATGACTGTGGACACATGGTTTGAGTTTCGGCAAGAGAACATGATCGCAGACTTGGTACCGAATACTCGTAGAAACTACCGGGAGCGGTATGTTCACAATATTCAGCCTGTGATTGGTGGTATGTTGCTGTCAAACGTCAAACCCATGCACTGCAAGGTCGTCCTCAACAGGATGGAAGCAGATTATGCTGGATCGACAATTCGTCAAGCATATATTACGATGGGGACCATGTTCAAATCAGCATTGATGAATGACCTGATTATTAAACATCCTATGAATGGGGTTCGTTACTTTAAGCCTGTTCGAACAGTGGATGATATCAAGTATCTTACTGTGGAAGAGCAGGGGAAATTCTTGGAAACCGCACAAAGGTCACATAACTATGCGCAGTACGCACTGATATTAAGGAAGCACTGATTAAAGCAGGTAAAAGCCAGGCAAACAGACGAGGGATGCTCCACCTTGCAGCGTACGGCAGATTTTCGGTTTTCAATATACCGCTCCCAGTCAATGGCATTGTCTGAAACCCTGGGGAACCGACCCGGCCTGCGGTTGAAGCGGTATTCAATGGCAAAAAGCTGCGGATTGCTTTTGATTTCTTCCCGTTTCTCTATCCCAAGGCAGGCACTGTCCCCGCAGACCGCCTTATCATCTTCCCGCAGAAGCCTTGCCGCTGCAGTGACATCGTGAACATTGGCGGCGGTGGCCTCCACTGTGTGGACAAAGCCGCTCCCGGCATCTTTTATCATTTCGGGGGATTAAATCAGCGTTTCCTTAGAAACGGGTTTGCGCACTGGTGAAGTAATCGGGTTGACATGGGATGCGATTGATTGGGAAAAACGAACCTTGACTGTCAATAAGACTTTAGAGTATCGGCATAAGCAAGCCTTTTGGAGGGCTGATCCACCCAAAACCCAGCAAAGTTATCGAACGATCCCTTTGACTAACCGAGCATATGAGATACTCCAGAGCGTAGAGTTAAGTCGGGCCTACCGAAAAGAATCTCCAATGCTCTCGCAAACCCTGGAGTATATCGACCGGCGAACGGGTGTCAAATCTCAGCTTATTATGCGGGATCTGGGCTTCATCAATTTCCGAACGGGGATGCCGAACAAGAACAGCTCCTACGATGCCCACCTGTATAAGCTTTGTGATGAGGCGGGAATCAAGCGATTTTGTATGCACGCGCTTCGCCATACCTATGCAACTCGGGCGATTGAGAGCGGTATGCAGTCGAAGGTTTTGCAGAAACTGCTCGGCCATGCCAGCATTAAAACGACGATGGACCGCTATGTCCATGTGACTGACGATTCTATGGCAAATGCAGTGAGGCAATTTGAATCTTACCAAAGTGCCTGAATCGGATGGTGTGGTGGGGTGTAATGCAAATCAGACCCCAAAGAGCTGCCGCTGCGAACTTAGCGACAAAGAGTGGCCGAATGGCCATAACTCTATATATCTAAGCGTATCTAAATGCGAAAATGGTGTATAAATGGTGTGGCAGACATC
This sequence comes from uncultured Oscillibacter sp., assembly GCF_950073225.1. NCBI lineage: Bacteria > Bacillati > Bacillota > Clostridia > Eubacteriales > Oscillospiraceae > Oscillibacter > uncultured Oscillibacter sp. The sequence goes on along the minus strand of NZ_CATMPS010000024.1, from coordinate 19,081 downwards.
ATTCAAACGCCGGAAACCCTTGAAAAATCAGGAGGTAGGGAGAAAAATGAAATTAGGAATCGTGGGGCTTCCCAACGTTGGAAAGTCCACTCTGTTCAACGCCATCACCAACGCCGGCGCGGAAAGCGCCAATTATCCCTTCTGCACCATCGACCCCAACGTGGGCATGGTGGCCGTCCCCGACGAGCGGCTGGACAAGCTGGCGGAGATGTACGAACCGGACAAGAAGACCCCGGCGGTCATTGAATTTGTGGACATCGCGGGATTGGTGAAGGGCGCCAGCAAGGGCGAGGGCCTGGGGAACAAGTTCCTGGCCAATATCCGGGAGACGGACGCGGTGGTCCATGTGGTCCGCTGCTTTGACGATGAAAACGTCATTCATGTGGAGGGCTCCACGGACCCCAGGCGGGACATCGACATCATCAACATGGAGCTGGTCATGGCGGACCTGGAGATGGTCCAGCGCCGGGTGGAGAAGGCAACAAAGGCCCTGAAGGGGGACAAGAAATTCGCCCACGAGGTGGAGCTGTTCACCGCCCTCCAAAAGCACCTGGACGAGGGGAAGCTTGCCCGGACCTTCGACTGTGACGCGGACGCCGCCGCGCTGCTGCGGACCAGCGAGCTGCTGACCCTCAAGCCCGTGATCTACGCCGCCAACACCGATGAGGACGGCTTTTCCCGCCTGGAGCAGAACCAGTATTATCAGCAGGTTTGTGAGATTGCCGCTGCCGAGGGCAGCCAGGTCCTGCCCATCTGCGCCAAGCTGGAGCAGGACGTGGCGGAGCTGGAGGGCGAGGAGAAGCAGATGTTCCTGGCGGAGATCGGCGTGGAGGAGTCCGGCCTGGACCGGCTGATCAAATGCTCCTACACACTGCTGGGCCTCATCTCCTTCCTGACTTACGGGAAGGACGAGTGCCGGGCCTGGACCGTCAAAAAGGGCACCAAGGCCCCCCAGGCCGCGGGGAAGATCCACTCCGACATCGAGCGGGGTTTCATCCGGGCGGAGGTTATCGCCTACAGCGACATGGAGGCCTGCGGCAGCGTGGCCGCCGCCAGGGAAAAGGGCCTGCTCCGCAGCGAGGGCAAGGAGTACGTGGTTCAGGACGGCGATATGATTTACTTCCGGTTCAACGTATAAGGCGGAAATACGGAGAGAGAAAACGGGCGGACGCAAAGCGTCCGCCCGTTTTAAAGGGAAAAATTTTTTCATCGGAGTGAACAGAAGGGCCTCCCCAAACGTGTTATGAGTGAAAGGCGCTTTTCAGACCAAGGAAAGGAGGCATTGCCTTGACGGAGCAGGAATTGAGCAATGCCATGAAAACCTATGGCGACACGGTGTACCGCCTGGCCCTGTGCCGGCTGCAAAACGCCGCCGACGCGGAGGACGTTTATCAGGACGTCTTCCTCCGCCTGCTGGAACAGCGGGCCGGCGGCTGGGACGGCGAACGGACAAAAGCCTGGCTGATTCGGGCGGCGCTGAACCGCTGTGCCGACCTGGGGCGGGCCCGCCGGAGAAGGGGAGGCGTGATATCCCTGGACGAGGTGCCGGACATGGCCCGGCCTGTGGACCAGGAGGCGGCGGAGCTGTGGGACGCGGTAGGGCGTCTGCCGGAGAAGCTGCGGACGGCGGTCCACCTCTTCTACGGCGAGGGCTATGAGAGCGGTGAGATTGGGGCCCTGCTGGGCGTCCCGGCGGCCACGGTGCGCAGCCGCCTCCGCCGGGCCAGGGCGGAGCTGAAGGACTTATTGGGAGGTTTTGATGATGGAAAATCGCTATCGGAAGTTGACGGAACGTATCCATACGCCCGCCGGGCTGAATGACCAGGTGCTTTTCGAGGCACGCCGCCGGACGGCGGAAGCGGCTCCCTGCCGGGAACGGCAAGGCTGGGGACGCCCTCGGACAAAAACGGCGTTTACAGCCGCTGCGGCGCCGAGGAATTGGACGCGGGTCCTCCTGCGGACGGCGGTCTGCGCCGTCTGCGCCCTGGCTCTGGTGCTGGGAGGCTTCTCCCTCCGGCCCGTGCCTACAGCGGCGCCCGGGACCCCCGGAAGCACCGGGCGGGAGGAGGCGCCTCCGGCCCAAATCCTGGTGCCCACCTTCGGCCTGACGGCCTATGCCGCGGGAACCGATACGACCTACGGTCCTGCGCCGGACGGCAGCATCGCGTTCTCGGTGGGCGAGGGCTGCACCACACCGGAATTCGGCGACTTTACCGGCTGTCTCTTCCAGGTTACCGGGGAGAATATTGCCAAGGTATCCCTTTCTATTGACCGGGGTGGATTGTACCGCTACCAAATCCGGGAGAACCTGACAGACGAGCAGCTGGCGGAGTACCGGCAAGCCATGGCGGAGGGACGGATTGCCCCCGCCGCCATCAGCCAGCGGGACGACGGGGTCTGGTATATGCCGGAAATGACCGCGTTGGGAACCGGCGTGGAGGAGGATTACGACCCCGATGCCCGATATGGCTTCTGGGTGTCTCCGGAGGAGATGGCTCCTACCGGCCTGGGCATCAGCATCGAGGCCCAGATGGACGCGGACTTCTTCGACGGCGGGCTGCTGACGGTGACGGTAACTTCCGGCGATGGAACGGAAAAAACGCAGACTTACCGGCTCCACACCGGAGAGCTGAAGGTGGAGTGGACCGGGGACGGGGATATGACCGTCCTGCCGGAGCTGGCGGGGCCGGACGATCTCTTTGTTTACGGCATCTACGCCGTACCGGAGGACTGAACCCGAAAGAAGAGCCGCGCCCTCCGGCGCGGCTCTTCTTAGTCAATCGGTGGTGGTTTCATAGGGCCAGTTCACAATGCCGCCAAGGTCGGCCACGTTGGTATAGCCCATGTGCTTCAGCTTCTCCGCCGCCTCGGCGCTGCGGCGGCCGGAGCGGCAGTAGACCAGGATTTCCGCGTCCTTCTCAAAGGGGAGCGGGAATTCCGGCAGGATGTCCTCATTGGGAAAGCACGCCGCGCCGGGAATGTGGCCCCCGTCGTACTCCTCCTGGGTCCGCACGTCCAGCAAAATGGCGTCCGGATTGGCTTCCAGCCGCTCCTTGGCCTCTTCGCCGCTGATGACGTTCCGGGATGTTCCGGCGTCCTGGGAAGCGGGAGCGGAGCGGTCCATCCGGGCGGAGAAGAATTTCAGAATGGCCATGCCGAAACAGATGACGGCGGCCAGAAGAAAAAGCTCTTTCATAGAGCGCCTCCTGTTGGTAAGATTTTTGGGACAAGCATTAGTTTACAGGAAGCCGGGGAAAAAATCAATCTTTTTGCAAAAAGCCGGTACGGAAAATCCGTACCGGCTTTCTAAAAACAAAGGCGCTTAGAATTCCAGGTTCTTGCCCTCGCTGTCGAAGAGATGGCAGACGCTGCCGTCGAAGCTGAGGTGGATGGCGGTGCCGGGAGCGAAGCTGACGCTGGAGAGGTCCAGGGTGGGCACGATGACCACTACGTCCCGTCCCTCGGCGTTGGCGTGGAGGTGGACTTCGCTGCCCATCATCTCGGACACGTCCACCGTGGCCGTCAGGGTGTTGGCCCCGTCGCCCAGGGTGATGTGGCTGGGCCGCACGCCCAGGGTGATGGCCTGGGAGCCCACGTTCTTGGCCGCCAGGGCCTTCTGCTTCGTGTCGGAGAGATCCACCTTGATGCCGCCCACGGAGACGCTGTATTTGCCGTCTTCCTTCAAGAGCTTGGCGTCGAAGAAGTTCATCTGCGGCGTGCCGATGAATCCGGCCACGAAGAGGTTCGCGGGATGGTCGAAGACCTCCTGCGGCGTGCCGATCTGCTGAATCCAGCCGTCCTTCATGATGACAATCCGGTCGCCCAGGGTCATGGCCTCGGTCTGGTCATGGGTGACGTACATAAAGGTGGTGTTGATTTTCTGCCGGAGCTTGATAATCTCGGCGCGCATCTGGTTGCGGAGCTTGGCGTCCAGGTTGGACAGGGGTTCGTCCATCAGCAGCACCTTGGGCTCCCGGACGATGGCGCGGCCGATGGCGACGCGCTGGCGCTGGCCGCCGGAGAGGGCCTTGGGCTTGCGGTCCAGGTACTGGGTGATGTCCAGGATCTCGGCGGCTTCCTTGACCCGCTTGTCGATCTCATCCTTGGGCACCTTGCGGAGCTTCAGGGGGAAGGCCATGTTCTCATACACCGTCATATGGGGATAGAGGGCGTAGCTCTGGAAGACCATGGCGATGTCCCGGTTCTTGGGCTCCACGTCGTTCATGAGCTGGCCGTCGATGTACAGCTCGCCCTCGGAAATCTCCTCCAGGCCGGCAACCATCCGCAGCGTGGTGGACTTTCCGCAGCCGGAGGGGCCGACCAGGACGATGAATTCCTTGTCCGCGATGTCCAGGTTGAACTCCTGCACCGCCACGACGCCCTTGTCCGTCACCTGGAGATTGACCTTCTTTTCAGGGTCCGCCGCCTTTTTCTTGGTTTTTTTCTGGTCGCCGCTGTGGGGGTAGATTTTCTTGATGCTCTTGAGGTTCAGAGTTGCCATAGCGTACTCACTTTGACGAAGCGGCCTCCGCCGTCTCCGCCTCGCCCCGGGAAGCGCGTTCCCGCGGGCATTACGGCAGGTCTCCACACTGCCGCACCGCAAGTGAAAGCGGGGGATTCCTCCTTTTTTGTTGGTGCCGGGGACGATGGAAATGGAGTCGCCGCCCGGCCCGTTGATTTTATGGAAAGGCGGGTATCCCGCCAAGTCCAACGTTGAGCCCGGAACTCAGGCTGTGACGGCCTGGCCCTTGAAGAGAATCTTGCGGATGGACAGGTCCTTTTGGTCCAGCAAGACGATGCTGGCCTCCTTGCCCGCGTCCAGGGTGCCCGTCCGGTCGTCGATGCCGATGGACTGGGCGGGATTGTAGGTGCAGGCCCGCACCGCGTCCGCCGCCGGAATGCCGAAGGCGATGGCCTGGCGCAGACAGCCCATGAGGCTGGTGACGGAGCCCGCCAGAGTTTCCGGGTGGTGCAGGATGGTGGCCCGGTTGCCGTGGACCTCGATCATCTGCCCACCGAAGGGATATTCGCCGTCGGGCATGCCCGTGGCCCGGAGGGAATCGGAGATGATGATCATCCGCTCTTTTCCAAACAGGCCAAAGGTGAGGCGCACCACCGCCGGGTGAATGTGGATGCCGTCGCAGATCAATTCCGGCATGACGGAGGGGACCTCATAGGCCGCGCCGATGACGCCGGGGTCCCGGTGAGCCAGGGGCGGCATGGCGTTATAGAGGTGGGTGGCATGGTCCGCCCCCGCCTCAAAGGCGGTTTTGGCCGTCTCGTAGTCCGCCACGGTGTGCCCCACGGAGACATGGACCCCCAGGTCCTTTGCCGCCTTGATAAATTCGACGGAGCCGGGCTGCTCGGGAGCCACGGTGACCAGCTTCACGCAGCCCTCCGCCGCCTCCTGGAGGCGCCCCAGCATGGGGACGTCGGGGTCGTGGAGGAACGCGCCGTTCTGCGCGCCCTTCTTGGCCATGCAGAGGAAGGGACCCTCCAGGTGCGCCCCCACCACCTCCGCGCCGCCGGAATTTTGCCTGCGGTGGGCGGCGGTGGTTTTGCAGATGGCGGTCAGCTGGTCCTCCGGCAGGGTCATGCCCGCCGGACAGATATAGGTCACGCCCTGGCTAAGCTCATAGTCCGCGATTTTTTGCAGCCCCTCGGAGGTGGCGTCGCTGAAATCCTCGCCCACCGCGCCGTGGAAATGCACGTCCACCAGGCCGGGGATGACGTAGCACCCGGAGGCGTCCAAAACATCCCCATCACCGCTGACATGGGAGATCAGGGCCCCGTCGGTGCAGAGATCCCGGGCGGTGAAGCCCTGTTCCAGGTCAAAGACCTGCCCGCCGGTTATCCGCATACGCTTACCCCGGCGGCTTTCAGCTTGCTTCCGGCGGCCTCGTCCACGACCACCGCCACGTTGGGATGGAGCTGGAGGATGGAGCCGGGGCAGTGGGGCGTGATAGCCCCGCAGATGGAGCCCAGGATGGCGTCGGCCTTCTCCGCTCCGCTGGCGGCCAGGAGAACCTTCTTGGCGCCCATGATGGCCCCGATGCCCATGCTGATGGCCTGTTTGGGCACGTCGTCCCGGGTGGCGAAGAAGCGGGCGTTGGCGTCGATGGTGCTTTCCGCCAGGTCCACCACATGGGTCTCCTTGACGAAGCAGTCGCCGGGCTCGTTGAAGCCGATGTGGCCGTTCCGGCCGATGCCCAGGAGCTGGAGGTCCACATAGCCCAGGGAGCGGATATACGCGTCGTACTCCGCGCAGAAGGCCGCGGGGTCCTTGGTCAACCCGTCGGGCACCCGGGTGTGCTCGGGGACGATGTCCACATGGTCGAAGAGGTTGCTCTGCATAAAATAGCGGTAGCTCTGGTCATGGGTGGGGGCCAGGCCCACGTACTCGTCCAGGTTGACGGAGAGCACGTCCTGGAAGCTCAGGCAGCCCTGCTTGTGCCAGTCCACCAGATACTTGTAGGCCCCCTCGGGGGTGGAGCCGGTGGCCAGGCCCAGCACACAGGCGGGGTTGTGGGTGATTTCCGCCGCGATGATCTGGGCCATCCGGCGGCTCATGGCGTCGTAGTCCTTCTCGATAAAGATTCTCATAATGGCATTTCTCCTTTCCAGTTTCAAAAACAAGGTTCTATAACGCAATTCTATGTTGCCGTCGCTTCGGCCAGGTGGATTGCCAGACTATCAGAGCGAGCGAAAGCTCTTTTTGGATACTTTTTCTCTCGAGAAAAAGTATCAGCCTTTTACGCCGCCGGAGGCGAGGCCGCTGACCAGGTTCTTCTCAATGCACATAAACAGGATGACCACGGGGATGATGGCGAAGATGGAAGCGGCGAACAGGTACTGCCACTCGATCATATTATACCCGTTAAAGGTATTGATACCCACCGTCAGGGGCTTATAGTCGTCGGTGGAGATGAGACACAGGGCTACCGTGTACTCGTTCCAGGCGTTGATGAAGATGAAGATCAGCGTGGTGACGATGCCGGGGGCCGCCACGGGGAGCAGCACCTTCATCATGGACTGGACACGGGTGCAGCCGTCGATGGTGGCGGCCTGTTCCATTTCCGCGGAGATGCCCATGAAGGTGCCCCGGAGCAGCCAGATGGTGAACGCCTGATTGAAAGCGGCGTTGATAAAGATGAGCCCCAAAATGTTGTCCGTCAGGCCCAGGCGCTGCATGACCTGATAGATGCCGATGAGCAGCACCACCGGGGCGAACATCTGGGAGACGATGACGAAGCCCAGGAAAGCGGTCTGTCCCTTGAACTTCATCCGGGCCAGGGCATAGGCCGCCGGGATGCCGCAGAGCATGGCGATGATGGTGGACCCGCCGGCGATGAGGACGGAGTTCAGCATGTACTTGGCCATGGGAGCCCGGCTCCAGATGTCGATGAAGTTGGACCACAGGGGCACGACGGGCAGGACGGTGCCGCCGGAGAAGATCTCCACCCGGTTTTTCAGGGCGGTGCACAGCATGGCAAAGTAGGGGTACAGGGTGATGACGCACACGTCCAGGACGACGAAGTAGAGCAGGACGCGCAGAATGGTTTTCTTTATGGAAACCGGCTTTTTCACGGTATTCACGGGCTGGCTCATAAATCGTCATCTCCTTTCCGCAGGGTGTAGATCATGTAGACGCTGGCGCAGACCAGCAGGATGAGAAAGCCGATAACCGAGACGGCGGAGGCCTCGCCCTGCTTGCCGTTGTAGAAGGCCAGCTTGTAGAGGTAGGTGACCAGGGTGTCCGTGTGGTTGGCCGGGTCGCCCTTGGTCATGGTCCAGATGATGGGGAAGGAGTTGAAGACGTAGATGATGTTCAGCACCGTGGCCACCGTCAAAGAGGACTTCACCAGGGGCAGGGTGATGCTGAAGAGCTTCTGGAAGTACCCGGCCCCGTCCACGGTGGCGGCCTCGTAATAGGACGCGTCGATGCTCTGGAGGCCGGAGAGCACGCAGAAGGTGACAAAGGGAATGGTGACGAAGATGCCGCAGGCGATCTCCCAGGCGAAGTAGGCTCCCGGGGTGGGCGTCCAGTTTACCGGGGCGCTGATGAGGCCGATTTTCATCAGCAGGGTGTTTAAGGTGCCGTAGTCCTTGTTGATGATGAAGTTCCAGGCGCTGGCCTGAATGACCAGCGTGGTGGCCCAGGGGAAGACCACGATGGCCCGGGCCACCTTCCGGCCCCGGAATTTATTGTTCAGCACCAGGGCCAGCATGAAGCCCAGCACGGTGGAAATCACCACCACAGCGATGGTCCAGACGATGGTGTTTTTCAGCACCAGGGCAAAGGCGGGGCTTTTGAGGACCTTGGTAAAGTTCTCAAAGTTGTTGTATCCCTTGACCAGACCCGCCCGGGTCACCTTGCTCATGGAGAGCTGGAAGACCTTGACAATGGGGGTTACGATGAAAATGGCCATCAGGATGATGCTGGGGGCAATCCAGATGTAGGGCTCGACCTTGCGGAAGAATTTTTTGCTTTTGGAGGAACGTGGGGCCTTCCTGGCCAGCTCCTGGGATGCCGCAGGGGCAGCAGGGGTCTTTGTACTCACGGGGACACCTCCCTATAGTCAGAATCAAAGCGTCTTCCGGCCGCTGTCAAAACCCGGCGGGGCCGCCGCGCTTTGAGAACGGCTGGAAGAAAACGGGGGCCGGGCCGTTCAGGCCCGGCCCCGCGGTGGCATGTCGGTGAACGGTGAAGCGATTGGAGGCGTCAGCCGGCAGCCTCGGCCTCAATCTCGGCCTGGAGCTCATCCAGCAGCTCCTGAACATTGCCGCCCATCAGAGCCTGCTGCTCCACATTGATGACGCCCTGCTTCACGTTGGCCCACTCGGCCTTGGCGGTGGGATAGAACTTGCAGGAGCCCACGATGTCCACCCAGGGGGCCATATCGGGGTCGGAAGCGGCCACGATCTCGCCGCCGGCGGAGGTGGCGGGCAGGAAGCCTTCCATCAGCACCCAGTCGGAATAGCGGGTGTCCTCATAGAAGAAGTCGAAGAACTCCTTGATGGCCTCGAGCTTTTCGTCGGAATGGCCGTTGTCGAAGCACATGAACCGGTCCATGACGCCGGCGGAGACGGAGGCGTTGCCGCCGTTGGTGGGGATGGCCGCAAAGGCAAAGTCAATCTGCTCTTCCTCGGGGGTATTGGCCTTGGCATAGTTGTCGGCGATGTAGGTGGGAATGGAGTTGGGGCCGATGACCATGGCCAGCTTGCCCGCGCCGAACAGATCCTGCAGGGCATAGCGGGTCTCGGTGGCGGGGTCGGAGTTGGTGTAGCCGTCCTTGACCAGGCTGATGGCGTATTCAATCGCTTCCACATTGGCGTCGGCGTTCAGGGTCCAGTTTCCGGAGGCGTCGGTGAAGTCGCTTCCGTTGTTCCAGATGTAGTAGGCGAAAGCGGCCTGGCCTTCGTCGGTGGTCATGTCGATGCCCCAGGGATAGATGCTGGAGTCATAGGCCTTAATCTTGGCGCAGACGTCCTTCAGCTCGTCCCAGGTGGTGGGAACTTCCGCGCCGGCGGCTTCCAGGATGCCCTTGTTGTAGTACATGGCGCGGGCGGAGGCCAGGTCGGGGATGGCCCAGATGGTGCCGTCGATGTTGGACTGCTCCAGGAAGGCGTCATAGAACTTGGCATAGGTCTCGTCGGAGACGTAGTCCTGCGCGGGGAGGAGCAGGTCGTCGGCCACGTAGTCGGCGAAGACATCGATGTTCAGGATGTCCGGGGCGTCATTGTTGGAGATCCGGGTGTTGACCACGGTGTAGATGTCGTTCCAGGAGACGACCTCCACATTCAGGTTGATCCCGTCGTGGCTTCCGTTGAAGTCGTTCTGGAAGCCGGCCCACCATTCCTTGGTGTTCTGGCCGTATTCGGCGGCGATGACGCTGATGTCAATTTTGTCTCCGGAGCCGGCGGGCGGAGTCTGGGCGTCGGTGCTGCCGGTGTCGGCGGGCGGGGGCGTGGTCTCGCCGCCCTTGTCGCCGCCGCAGGCGGCCAGGGACAGGACCATCACAAGAGCAAGCAAAGTGGCAAGAAACTTTTTCATCGTCATTCTCCTCTTTACAATTTTTATGTGCGGAATACACATGTGAGGGATGCGATATGAAAAATTCACAAACGCCGCCCTCATACTCTTATTATACTTGTAGAATTTGTAAATAATAGGGGGCTCCGTACAGTTTGTAGAAAAATCGTACGAACCACGAAAGTTCGTACGATTTCCGTAAACGATTAACTAAAATTGGAAGCGGCCGCCGCGTCCCGGCAGCTCTTGCGGAAAGCGCTGGGAGTCATGCCGGTGGCGGAGCGGAAAACCTTGGAAAAGTAGTTGTAGTCGCTGATTCCCACCTTTTCCCCCACGGCGGAAATGGGCATGCTGCTCTGGAGCAGCAGACGCTTAGCGGCCTCGATCCTCCGCCGGGTAATCAGGTAGGAGAGGGTCCGCCCCCCGGAGAGCTCCTTGGCCAGGGAGCAGAGCTTGGTCCGGCCGATGTGGAGCTGCTGGGAGATGGATTCCAGGGAGAGCTTGTCCATATAGTGCTGCTCCAGATACAGCTCCAGCTTTTGGAGATCCGTCTGCTCCGCCGTTAAAATCATGCCCTTGAGCTGGATATAGGCGGACAGGGCCTCCAGGGTTTCGGTGTAGGCCTGGATTTCCGCCTTGGAGTACCGGCGGAACTGGAAGAAGGCGTCCTTCAAAGCGTCGGGGCCGTCGGGCCACCAGTCCAGCAGGGAGCGGGTGTATTCCCACTGCTCCTCCATGGGGGAATCATCCAGATAGCAGCCCACGGCAAGGTAGGCCACGGGGTTCTGCTTGCTGTAAAGGGGCATGACGGCCTCGCAGATGCCCGCGTGGCAGCGGTAGTGCTGAAAGCCGCTCTCCGCCTGATAATGCTGAATTTTGCAGCGGTCGCAGGCGACGCAGCGCTCGTGGCCCTCGGGCAGGTCGTTGATGGCCCGGCAGAAGGGGGGATGGCCCCGGAAGAGGTTGATGTCCCGGCCCGACAGGTCCAGAATGTTGGCGGGCACGCCGGTGAGGATGTTGAGGTTGGCGATCAGCTTGCGCAGACGCTCCTCGTCAAAGAGTATGTTCATTTCCGGTATTGTTTTACAATGGCCTCCAGCTCGGCCCAGCGGGACTCCATGTCCGCCACCAGCTTGAACTGGGTGCGGCAGCGGTCCAGGTTCTGGGCCTCCCGGCTGATGTGGAAGTAATGGTCGCCGTCGATGTAGTCCGTGAGGAAGCGGATGCCGCATTCCAGGGTCATGAGCTTGGCGCCCCAGGGGAGGTACTCGATTTCCTCGTTGGTGAGGGAGCCCCCGGCGCCCTCCAGAAAGGCGGCGGTGTAGGCGGAGAAGAGCTCCACGTCCAGATTGACCTTGGAGAGGTCTCGCTCGTCCTCGGCGCTGTGGTTGGCGCCGAAGCGGATGGAGTCGCCGAAGTCGTAAATCACCAGGCCCGGCATGACGGTGTCCAGGTCGATGATGCACACGCCCTCGTGGGTTTCTTCATCCATGAGGACGTTGTTCAGCTTTGTGTCGTTGTGGGTGACCCGGAGGGGGAGCGTTCCCTCCCGCATGGCGTTCAGGGCCACGGAGCAGTCCGCCTCCCGGTCCAGCACAAATTGAATCTCCGGCCCGCAGTCCTTGGCCCGGCCCAGGGGGTCCGCCGCCAGAGCGGCCTTGAACTTTTGAAGCCGGTCCTCGGTGTTGTGGAAGTTGGGGATGGTCTCGTGGAGGGTCTGCGCCGGATAATCCCCCAGCAGCCGCTGGAAGCGGCCGAAGGCCCGGCCGGAGGCGGCGAACAGCTCCTCCGATTCCGCCGACTGGTAGCAGATGGTGCGCTCCACGAAGGGGTAAACCCTCCAGGCCCCTCCGGCGCTGTCGGTGAAGAAGGACTCGCCATTCCGGGGGCGGAGGACCTCCATGGCCTCCCGGCTCCGGTCGCCGCCGTGCTTCGCGATTTCGCGGCCCAGATACTCGGTGACGCCGATGATGTTCTCCATCAGCTCGTCGGGATGCTTGAAGGCGGCGGCGCTCATTCGCTGGAGGATGAAGCGGCGGCAGCAGCGGTCCTCCGGCTGGGTGTGGACCACGAAGGTGTCGTTGATATGCCCCTGGCCGTACCGCAGGGCGCCCACCACGGGGGCCCCGAAGTCAAAGGCGGCCAGGACTTCCTGCAATCTCTCTTCCGCGGCGTTCATCTTAACCCTCCCAAAGCCGGTCGGGGTAGAGACCGGATGCTGTCTTTTCGGCGATGGCGCTCACCACGGTGGGCTTATCCTCCCGGTAGGTGACGCCGTACCACTTGTCCTCGCTGCGCAGGACCTTGACCCGGGCCTTGCCCTCGTCGATGAGCTGGCTGACCACGGTGGGCAGGAAGTACTCCGCCTTGGCGGGGTTCTCCGCCAGGGCCTTGTCTAAGAAGGCGGGGAAGCGCGCCCAGGCCTCGTCCAGGAAGCTGCGGGTGAAGCCCCACATGTTCATGGAGACGATGGTGTCTTCGGGCAGCTCCGTCCAGGTCTGCCCGTCGTCCTCGGTATAGCGGGGGGGCTCGCCTTTTTCAATCTTGGTCCGCTCGGTGACACGGGTGAGGAAGTTGTCCGCCGTCTCCTCGCACACGCCCCGGGCCACGGTGCCGTTTTCCGTGACGGTATTTTTCAAAAGGTATCCCACCATCACGTACTCATAGACGTCTCCGTCGGCGTGGGCGGAGAGGTAGCCGTAAATCTCCCGGAAGGCCTCGGGTCCATAGTAGTCGTCGGCGTTGATGACGGCGAAGGGGCCGTCCACCACGTTCCGGGCGGCCAGGGCGGCGTGGGCGGTGCCCCAGGGCTTCCGGCGCTCCTCCGGAACGCAGTAGCCCTCCGGCAGGTCCTCCTTGAGCTGGTAGGCGTAGCGGACGTCCATGGACTTGGATACCCGGTCGCCGATGCAGCGCTTGAAGTCCTCTTCGATCTCGGGCTTGATGACGAAGACCACCGTCTCAAAGCCCGCCCGGCGGGCGTCGTAGATGGAGTAGTCGATGATAAGCTGGCCGTGGTTCCCCACAGGGTCCAGCTGCTTGAGGCCGCCGTACCGGCTGCCCATGCCGGCGGCCATGATGACCAGGACAGGCTTGTTCATTTCCTCTCTCCCTTTCTCTCCCTTATCCCTTGTAACCGTTGGGGTTCATGGACTGCCACTTCCAGGAGGAGGCGCACATCTCCTCAATGCCCAGCTCCGCGGTCCAGCCCAGCTCATCCCTGGCCTTTTTGGGGTCGGCGTAGCACTGGGCGATGTCCCCGGGGCGGCGGGGGTCCATGACGTGGGGCAGCTCATGGCCGCAGGCCTTTTCATAGGCGTGGAGCACATCCAGCACGCTGTAGCCGTTGCCGGTGCCCAGGTTGCAGACGAAGAGGCCGCAGTTCCGCTCCAGCTTTTTCAGCGCCGCCACATGGCCCTTGGCCAGGTCGACGACGTGGATATAATCCCGCACGCCGGTGCCGTCGGGGGTGTCGTAGTCGTTTCCGTAGACATGGACCTTCTCCAGCTGGCCCACGGCGACTTTGGCGATATAGGGCACCAGGTTGTTGGGGATGCCGTTGGGGTCCTCGCCGATGAGGCCGCTCTCATGGGCTCCAATGGGGTTGAAATAGCGGAGCAGGGCCACATTCAGGGTGGGGTCCGCGGCGCAGATGTCCATGAGCATCTTCTCCTGGAAGAGCTTGCTGGTGCCGTAGGGGTTCGTTGTGCCGCCGGTGGGGAAGTCCTCCCGGATGGGCACGGAGGCGGGGTCGCCGTAGACCGTGGCGGAGGAGGAGAAGACGAAGTTCTTTACCCCGTGCTTCCGCATGGCCTGGAGGAGGTAGAGCGTGCTGATAAGATTATTGGAATAGTACTCCAGGGGCTTGGCGACGCTCTCGCCCACGGCCTTGAGCCCGGCGAAGTGGATCACGGAGTCAATGCCGGGATTCTGGGCAAAGAGGGCCTCCGCCTGCTCCAGATCGCACAGCTCCGCCTTGATGAAGGGGATCTTCTTTCCCACAATCTGCTCCACCCGCCGGATGGCCTCCTCGCTGGAGTTGTAGAGATTGTCCGCCACGATGATGTCATAGCCCGCCTGGACGAGCTCCACGCAGGTGTGGCTGCCGATGTAGCCCGCGCCGCCGCAAACAAGAATGGACATAAAAAGCCGCTCCTTTCAAGTTATAAAAATTGACCGCTTTGGTGAAATATTTTCGAGAATCATTACGCTTATTGTAGGCCCATTGGATGGAAATGGGAAGAGACGATAGTCCCAATTATTAGAAATATCGTCCGATTTATGCGTTTATTATACTAAAGATATGGGGGCTTGTCCAGGGGAAAACAATTTTTTCCGCTACGTCTGGAAACTTTGGCTTGGGTGTGGTATAATCCCTTCCCATAAGACGAGAAAAGGAGGGACCGCCATGCAGCGCCCCCTGGCGGATGAGATCCGCCCCAAAACCTTGGACGAAGTGGTGGGCCAGCGGCACCTCCTGGCCCCCGGCGCGGTGCTCCGCCGCCTGATCGAGAGCGGGACCGAGGCCAACATGGTCTTTTACGGCCCCTCCGGCACCGGGAAAACCACCATCGCCAACATCGTGGCCGAACGGACCCACAAGGCCCTCTACCGCCTCAACGCCACCACCGCCTCCCTCCAGGACGTGAAGGACATCATCGCCGACGTGGGGACCCTGCTGGCCCCCGGCGGGGTGCTTCTCTACCTGGACGAGATTCAATATTTTAATAAGAAGCAGCAGCAGAGCCTGCTGGAGTTTATGGAGAACGGCAAGCTGACTCTGATTGCCTCCACCACGGAGAACCCCTATTTTTATGTCTACGGGGCCCTTCTCAGCCGGAGCACGGTTTTCGAGTTCAAGGCCGTGCCGCCGGAGGAGGCGGAGCCCGCCGTCCTCCGGGCGCTGGAGATTGAGAAGGAGCGCTCGCCCCTTCCCCTGGAGTGGGAGGAGGGTTTGCCCCTGCAAATCGCCACCGCCTGCGGCGGGGACGTGCGGAAGGCCGTCAACGCCGTGGAGCTTCTCAGCCACGCGGCCCAGCCGAAAAAGGGAACGCTCTTTCTCTCGAAAGAGGATGCCGCCCAGGTGGCCCAGCGCAGCGCCATGCGCTATGACAAGGGAGGCGACGCCATGTATGACATCGCCTCCGCGCTGATGAAATCGCTTCGCGGCAGCGACCCGGACGCGGCCCTCCACTACCTGGCCCGCTTCCTGGAGGCGGGGGATCTGGTGACGCCCTGCCGCCGCCTGCTCTGCTCCGCCAGCGAGGATGTGGGCATGGCCTATCCCCAGGCCGTGGCCATTGTGAAGGCCTGTGTGGACACGGCGATGCAGCTGGGCCTGCCGGAGGCGCAGCTTCCCCTGGCCCAGGCCGCCGTTCTGCTGGCCACCGCCCCGAAATCCAACAGCGTGGTGGAGGGCATCGGGAAGGCCCGGGCGGACGTCCGGGCGGGCCGCACCGGGGACGTGCCCCGGCAGCTCCAGAACGTCCACGCCGACACCACCGGCTTTGATAACCAGCAGCACTACCTCTACCCCCACAATTTCCCCGGCCACTGGGTGGACCAGCAGTATCTCCCCGACGCTTTGAAGGGCGTGAAGTACTACGAATGGGGAGAGAACAAGACGGAACAGGCGGCCAAGGCCTATTGGGAAAAGCTCAAGGGGAAGGAGCTGTGAACACCGTTTCCACCACCGGCTTTTCATAGTTCGGCGGGGAGTAAACCCAGCGGTCCAGCTTCCCGTCTGTGATCTGGTACTGCATGGGCTCCGGCGGGGCGGGGGGCAGCTTCTCAATGACCTGGAGCTTGATTTTCATCCGCTCCGGCCGGATACTCTTGATGTACACGCTGACCCCGTCTCCGGGGGAAAGGCGCTCCTTGGCGTCCGCCAGGCCGGAGAGGTTGGGGGCCAGCTCGATGAAGCTGCCGTAGTCCTTCACTGTCCGCACCACGCCCCGCACCGTCTCCCCGGGGCGGAAGCGGCTGGCGTTGTCCATCCAGGTGCCCAGCAGCTCCCGGTGGGTGAGGGTGATGCGCCGGGCTTCCCGGTCCAGGGACCATACCGCCGTCAGGATTTTCTGTCCCTTCTGAAAGCGCTCCCTGGGATGGGAGATGCGGGAGACGGAAATATGTTCGATGGGCAGCATGGCGACAATGCCGCAGCCCACGTCCACAAAGGCCCCGAAGCTCTCCAGCCGGGTCACCCGGCCCGTGAGGACGGCCCCGGGTTCCAACCGCTCCAGGAAATAGGCCATGGCCCGCTCCTGGGCCGCCCGGCGGGAGAGGAGCGCCACAGGAGCCCCCTTTCCGTCGGATTCCAGGGCCGTGACGGTGAAGCAGGTGGGCTTTCCCACCCGGGAGAGGACGGCGATGTCCCGGTCCGCGCCGCTGATCCAGGGGGCCACGGCCTCCTCCCGGGGGATGCGGCCCTGGACGCCGCCCAGGTTCAAAAGCAGAGTGTGGTCCACGCCGCAGCGCTGGACGGGAGCTTCCAGAATGTCCCCGGTTTCCAGGGCCTCCCGCAGATGGTCGAGGGCGAGGGGGACGGGAGGGCGGAGGCCCTCCGGCAGGTACAGTTTATTTTCCGGCATGATATCGCATCCTTATCGTTGATAAATCAATATATGCGGAAAACCGAAATGGTTGACAGGAGGACAAGATGGACCTGCATCTTCATGATCTGGTGGAATTGAAAAAGCCCCACCCTTGCGGGAGCGTCCAATGGGAGATCCTGCGGGTGGGCATGGATATTAAGCTCCGCTGCCGGGGCTGCGGCCATGAGCTGATGCTCCCCCGGAGCAAGGCGGAAAAGAGCATCCGCAAAGTACTGACAAAGGAGGAATCCACATGAACGGCAAGCTGAAGCGGGTCATCGCGCTGACCCTGGCGGTGGTGCTGGTGGTGGCCCTGCTGGCCTCGATGATCCTGCCTTACATCGGATAAACGCCCGCGGGCGCAAAAAAGGGCTGTCAAAAGGGAACCCTGATTAAGAAGTTTTCCCGGCGGGAGACCACCGCATGATGCAAGATCGTCATGCAGTGGTCTCTTTCCTGTACTTAACTTGCTGTACTCTGGGGACAAATCAATCTCCCCAATGAAGGCGTAGTGCACATCGATCCGCTGTACCCAGTGTCCGCTGGACTTGTCCGGGGTGTGAACGACCACCTTCTCAACAAACTCCCGCAGGATTGCCAGGGTCAGATCGATGGGTTTGGTGTACTTCTTCACGATTTTCAGAAAGCCCTGGACATTGACAGCCTGGGTTCCGGCGGCATTTACAATAGCCCGGCGGTTTTCAACGGACTGTTTCAAGTCCGTCTGCTCCTGCTCGTATCGCTGGGATACTTTCGCAAACCGGGCATAGGTTTGCTCTTTTCAAGAGCGGGAGACCAGAAGCAACAAATCATCCAAATGTGAACAATCCCCACCGTCTTTTTGCAAACAGACAGTGAGGATCGTTTGTAGCCGGCTGCAAAGACCGTCCGAAATTCCGGTTTTTAGATGAAAAACTGAGCAGCGGATCACTATTCCGCCACAAGTTCCATTATATCCAGTACGGCCCGTTCCACACATACCGGTGCTTTGGCGTCCAGAACCAGGGACAGTTCTGCGGAGCATCTATTGTTTCGGGATGGGCGCAGCACAGAGGCATAATGCAAAGTCTGCTGAGAACACCCAACAGAAAAGCAGAGTGGCAGCGGGTCCGTAAAGGCCAAACAGGGTGACTGCCTGAGAAGGATCGCCCCCTCGACCGGCGTAGTGACGCAGATGTTCATCGTGTACTGAACCACATAGGTTTTCTCGGGGCTGAGCTGGATTTGAGCGGGAGTGTGTCCGTCCCAGCCGATACTATTTCCGGAGCAGCATCGCAGTTTCCAAGGCAGGCGGCAGCCCGGATTCCACAGCATCCGCTCCTGCTGGCTGACCAGCTGGACAGCGCTTTTCTCACAGTGTGGTACCGGACAGGGCGCAGGACACGGCGGCGGAGAGCAGGGAGCAGGAGGCGGATCCTGCTTGCAGTCCGGCGTCGAAGGGCGCGGGCAGAACTCCAGCACCTGGGCCAGTTTATTTTTCAAAAGGATCTGAGTTTGCGTCACCGCCTCAACCAGGGCGGTGACACTTTTGTTGACAGCCAGCACATCCTGAGGACAGGTACAGGTACAGGAACTTGTGCCTGGCAGAGTCCCAAGAATGTATTGCAGCTTCTCACCCTCAGCGTTGAGGATATGGCTCAGGGCAAGCTCTTCCATGGCGATGGATGCGATGATCATGGTCAGAGCTTCCTCTCGGGTCAGATCCGCCCCATTGGGTGGAAAGGATGGCATAGACATGTTCAAAACTCCAAAATTCGTCCCAGCGGAGGCCGGGATCAAGATGTGCGGCAGGGGACCATGCCGCTGTTTTACACTATGCCGGTTGGGGCCGTCCGGTGCGGCAGGAACCCTCCCGCTGGCGGAGGCATAGACTATCCAGGCGCATATTTACGGTGCGCCTGTCAATTTGAAAGGAGATTCTCAATTATGTCTCTGCCCGGCTTCCCAACGGTTGACCCGCCTATTGGGCGGGAAGACGCGGTTAATCAAATTCTTTCCTCCATTGCCATGGAGGAGCTCGGACTGAGCCATATCCTCAACGCTGAGGGCGAGAAGTTGCAATATATTCTGGGGACCCTGCCTGGTCTCAGCGGCCCGCCCGCCACGGTCAGCGATGTGCTGGCCGCGAATGAAAGCGTCCGCAGTATGCTGGAGACCGCAGTGCAGAACCAGCTCTTTCTGAAAGCGAAGATGCAGGAGGCGCTGACGGCCTCTCCCATGCAGGGCCCCACTGGAGCCACCGGCCCCACCGGAGCCACCGGCCCTGCCGGGGGACCTACTGGCGCGACCGGGGCTACGGGCGCGACTGGGCCCACCGGGGCCACTGGCGCGACCGGACCCACTGGGGCTGACGGCATAGCCGGCGCGGTTGGGGCCACTGGAGCCACCGGCCCCACCGGACCTACCGGGGCCACCGGAGCCGCCGGCGCGGTTGGCGCCACAGGCGCTACGGGCG